>JBJOQF010000162.1:0-5452 GCA_046050185.1 Bacteroidota bacterium | reverse complement strand
GATTTAATAGGCAATTTTGGCAATTCCTGATGAAAAAAATCATTAAAAACATCCTTCTCAATATTTAGTTCCTTGGCTACAATAGACAAAAATTCATATTCTCTTTTGTGCAACTGACCATCAATGGTTGAAAAGGCAATCATCTCTAAAAGTAAACTTCTTTTTTCTTCGAAAGTATTCATCAAATTAGTATTTTTAGCTAAATTATTGTTCTTAATTTTAAAATACAAATAATGGCTAAACAACTTGGGCTACTTATCATTTTTTTAACCGTAACAACATTTTCTTTTGCTCAGGATTCTAATGTAAAAATCGAACACGAGAAGCAAAGTACCGCTTCAAAACAAGTTTCTACTTTTATAATTGAAGCGCCACAGCTAAAAACCACAAAAAAAATATGGCTGTATTTGCCAAAGAATTACGCTAATTCAACTAAAAAATTTCCGGTAATCTATATGCACGATGCACAAAATTTATTTGATGCAAAAACTTCTTATTTGGGCGAATGGAATATTGACGAAAAATTAGACAGTCTTAATGCGGAAGTTATTGTTGTTGGGATTGAACACGGTAACGAAAAGCGATTTGACGAACTTACACCCTACAAAAATCCAAAATACGGTGGAGGAAACGAAGATAAGTACCTTGATTTTATTGTAACTGCCCTAAAACCCGAAATTGACAAAAAATACAGAACAAAACCAACTGCCAAAAACACCACAATAATGGGAAGTTCTCTTGGTGGACTTGCCTCTTTTTATGCTGTTATAAAATATCCTGAAATTTTTGGTAAAGCTGGGGTATTTTCTCCTTCTTTTTGGTATTCGAATGAAATTTATACCTATATGGAAAAAAGTAAAAAAAATAAAACCAAAATTTATTTTCTTTGTGGTGATAAAGAAACAAATGATAATAGTATGGTTCTTAACCTTAACAAAATGGAGTATTTATTGAATAAGAACCGCTGCTACTGCTTGAATCTTAACAAAAAGAAAATTGTAAAAAACGGCAAACACAATGAAAAGTTATGGCGTGATGGTTTTGTTGATGCCATTACTTGGCTTGGTTATTAACGCTTCATTTTTACCCTTATAATTACTCCAAAAAAAAAAATCAATTATGGAACTGATATTGAGAGAATTCAATCTTAAATTAAAACATACATTTACCATTTCAAGAGAATCTATAGACGAACAACCGTCTTTGATTGTGGAATTAAAAAGTGAAGGATTTTCAGGTTTTGGAGAAGCGACTTCTAATCCCTATTATCATACAACAGTACCAATGATGACAAACGATTTAGAAAAAATTCGTACTGTAATTGAATCAACCAAAAATGAAACTCCAGAGATTTTTTGGTCAAAAATGCATCCTTATTTAAAAGAAGACATGTTTGCTTTATGTGCTTTGGACATGGCTTATACCGATTTATTCGCTCGCAAAAAAGGAAAAAAACTATATGATTTATGGGGATATACAACAGAAAAAAATCCATTGACGGATTACACCATCGGAATTGCTTCTATTGATAAAATGGTTTCAAAAATGAAGGAATTGCCTTGGCCAATTTATAAAATAAAACTAGGAACCAAAGAAGATATTGCCATTGTTACTGAGCTTCGAAAACATACAGATGCCATATTTCGTATTGATGCTAATTGCGGTTGGGGCGTAGATGAAACTATTAATAATGCTATTGCATTAAAAAAATTGGGCGTAGAGTTTTTAGAACAACCCATGAAAGCGGACAATTGGGAAGGACACAAAGAAGTTTTTAAACATTCCGTTTTACCGATTATAGCTGACGAAAGCTGCATTATAGAAGAAGATGTAGCCAAATGTCACAACCATTTTCATGGTGTGAATGTAAAACTGGTAAAATGCGGCGGATTAACTCCTGGAAGACGAATGATTGCTGAAGCTAAAAAATTAGGCTTGAAAACAATGGTCGGTTGTATGACTGAATCTACTGTAGGAATATCAGCAATAGCGCATTTATTGCCCCAATTAGATTATGTAGACATGGACGGTTCATTGCTTTTGTCCGAAGATATCGCTACTGGAATTACGATAAATTATGGTAAAATAAGTTATGCTGATTTGAACGGCACGGGTGTCACTTTAATTTAATGCTAAAATGAAAGTCAACCAATTTCCTGACAGAATCATTCAAATCGATAACGAAGACTATTTGTATTTTGGCGGCACTTCGTATTTGGGATTACCCACAAATCCCGAATTTCAAAAACTGCTCATCAAAAATATTTTGCAATGGGGAACAGCTTACGGAAGTTCCAGAAGTGCTAATATTCAATTGGCTGCTTACGAAAATGGCGAACAATTTTTAGCCGATTATATCAAAGCCGAAGCAACCTTAACCGTCTCATCCGGCATGCTGGCAGGAAAATTAGTAATTGAGGCATTAACACCTAAAACAGACCGCTTTTTTCATTTTCCTGATTCACATCCAGCGATTAAAGCGCCAAATAGTGAGCCTTTTTTTATTGAAAACCAATTGAATCCGCGATTGCTGGACTCTAAACCCGAAAGAATTACTATTCTTACCGATGCAGTCCCTTCCCTGCAGGTCAATCCAATTGCGCTTGAAATAATACATTCAATTTCAACCTATAAAGAAATCACATTAGTCATTGATGAATCACATTCTTTAGGTATTTTAGGAGAATATGGTGCCGGAATATTTTCGGAAATCAATCTTCAAAATATTAAACGAAAAATCATGGTGGCCTCTTTGGGCAAAGCTTTTGGATTAACAGGTGGCGTCATAGCCAGTGATTTCGGATTTATTAATGAAATGGCAAATCACGACACCTTTGTTTCTAGTGCAGGAATGAATGCGGCCTTTGTTCAAACTATAGCTGATGCCAAAGAACTATATTACAGCCAAAACCACAAATTGAAAGAAAATTTAAACTATATCAACCTCCATTTAATTAAAAACAAAAAACTTCATTTTAATCCAAACTATCCTCTAATTTATCCTCATATAGAAGGAATCAATGAAATTTTCTCTTCGAATAAAATTATTGTAACACATTTTAAATACCCAACTGACACCAAGGATTTAAATCGGATTGTAATTACGGCTAACCACAAAAAAGAAGATTTAGACAAAATAATACACATTCTGAACCAAACCCAATTCTAAATCTAAAATAGCCCGCTAATTACTTTTTAAATGTACCTTTGTAAAAAATAAAAATATGACAAACAACGATATCTTCAAAAAACTCCGCGTAGCCTTAATGCTACGTGACGATCAAATAGTTGAAATTTTAGAACTGGTAGATTTTAGAATTTCAAAATCAGAATTGGGTGCTTTTTTCCGTGATGAAAAACATGAAAATTATATGGAATGTGGCGACCAAGTATTGCGTAATTTCTTGAATGGATTAGTGATTCACTTGCGCGGAACAAAAGAAAATCCAAAAAATCCCAACGATGTTTTAGCTAAACACAAAGCGCAAATTCCTGTAAAAGAAGGTGCTTCAGAAAGAGCTGAATTTAAAGCAAAACCAAAAGACGAAGAAAGATCAAGAGGTGATGAAAGTCCATCAAAATCAAAATCTGCTGCTAAGAAACCTTTCAAAAAGCAATTTTCTAAAGGAACTCCAAAAATTCAAGTGGTAGAAAAAGTGAAATTTAATTTTGGAAAGAATAAAAAATCGTAAGTAGTGCAGCTATATAATTAAACGAAAAAATCCTGAACGAGAGCTCAGGATTTTTTTGTGTCTTTAAAAAAATCTCATCAAAAAAACTTTAAGAACTACAACTTAACATAGAACATCCCACTTTATCTCTGGCCCAATCCGGTCTTTTGGCAAACCATTTTTGAAAATTTGGTTGTTCATCATAGGGATTTTTAAGCATTTCAAAAAGTTCATTTAGCAAAGAATAATCTCCTTTATCCGCATCATCAATACACAATTGTGCCATGTAATTTCGTAATACGTATTTTGGATTAACTGCATTCATTTGCTCTTTTCTTTCAAAATCCGAAAATGTTTCTTCATTGATTCGAATTGTATAATTCTCAAACCACTCGTACCAATCTTTTAAGATTGTTTCATCTAAGTCCTTTTCATTATAAAAAGCGTCTTTTATAGTATTGAAAGCTGTTGATGCGTTATCTATTTTAGCAACATTACTCAGACTTCTAAAGAAAATAGTCATATCCGTTTCTACTAATTGAAGCAGTTGGGTTAGACTTTCAATTAAAATTGCATCCGCCTCTTTTTTGATTTGTAAACCGAGTTTATTAAGCATCATATTCAAATACTCCTTTTCGTAATCCCTGCTAAAAGCATCTAAAATAGCTTCAAGGGGTTTAGCATACTGAATCAAAGGATACAAAGCATTAGCCAATTGATACAAATTCCACAGTGCCATTTCAGGTTGACTGCCAAAACGGTATCTTTTATGCTGTCTATCGGTTGTATTTGGTGTCCAATTGGGATTGTAATCTTCCAACCAACCGTAAGGCCCATAATCAATAGTGATGCCGTGAATGGACATATTGTCCGTATTCATTACGCCATGAACAAAACCAACACGTTGCCAGTGCACAATCATGCTTAATGTAGTTTGGGTAACTTCATGAAAAAAGTCCAAGTATTTCCCAACACCTTCTCCTTGAATATGAGGGAAATGATGTTTGATGGTAAAATCAGCTAATAATTGGAGATTAACATCATCTTTTCGAGAAGCAAACAATTCGAAACTTCCAAAACGAATAAAAGAAGGCGCTACTCTACACACAATTGCCCCTTTTTCGTAAGCAGGATTTCCATTGTACAATACATCCCGCAGTACTTGATCGCCAGAAAGCATTAGCGAAAGCGAGCGTGTAGTAGGGACACCTAAATAATACATCGCTTCGGCACACAAATACTCTCGTATAGAAGAACGCAAAACGGCAAAACCATCTGCTGTTCGGGAATATGGCGTAGGCCCTGCTCCTTTTAGTTGCAAAGTGTAAGTCATATTATCAGAAACAACTTCCATAAGGTTTATGGCACGACCATCACCTAATTGTCCAGCCCAATTCCCAAATTGATGTCCAGCATAACTTAATGCAAAGGGTTTAGTATCTGGATAAACGGTGCTGCCTGAAAAAACATTTAAAAAATCCGTTGAAAATATATCTTCTTGAGAAAGACCAATAGCATTACCCACTTCCTTTGAAACATGAATTAACGAAGGTTTTGAAGGTTTTTTTGGCAATACAAAGGAATAACAAGCTTCATGTACCTGTCTCGGCGTATTACTTTCACTTGGGTCTGCAGGCAACTCAGTTATAAAATTATTTTGCAAATGAAGTTTCATATCTTTAAAAGGAATTAAGTAAAACCTATAACAATTAAGTTTTGTAATGTAAAGGTATTCCATACCCTACATTAAATGTAATTCTTATGATACTTTTAATTTATAA
>JBJOQF010000161.1:0-12098 GCA_046050185.1 Bacteroidota bacterium | reverse complement strand
AAATGCTACAAATATAGAGTGGTCTTCCAGTTGTGTTCTTTTACCATCAATTTTAGCAAAATTTTCTGCCGTTCCTGTTTTACCACAAATATCAATTCCTTCAACTCTAAGTGCACTTGCTGTTCCTAAATTGTACACATCAAATAAACCACTAATCATAGGTTTGAAATATTTTTTATCTATCGTTGTAACGTGTTTTGTTGTAAACTTAGTGTCAATTTTTCTTCCTTCAATTTTTTTAATGATGTGAGGAGTATAGTAGTAGCCTTCATTTGCAACGGTTGCCATCATATTGGCGAGTTGGATAGGCGTCATTAACACTTCTCCTTGTCCAATGGCATTCGAGACAATAGTTGTGCTTCTCCAGCCTCCATTAGGATAAATACGTTTGTATGTTTTTGAATTTGGAACTTTTCCTTTTTTTCCGGTAGGTAAATCATAGCCCATAAATTGGCCGAGGCCAAAACTTTTAACATGATTACTCCAAACATCAACAGCATAAGCTGGTTTTGCATATTTATTTATTGTTAACATATAGGCGCTTGCAAAATAGGTGTTGCAAGAATTGTAAATACCATTATGTAATTGATGCGGTCCAAAGCCATGGCAACCCATAAAACGCCCTCTGGCATAACTAAATCCATGATGACACATAAAAGTGGTCTGTTCATTTACGACTCCTTCTTGAAGTGCAATAAGTCCAGTAAGAATTTTGAAAGGTGAGCCAGGAGGGTATTCAGCTAATAATCCTCGGTCATAAAGCGGTTTAGCAATAGAGTCACGATATAATAAGGTATAGTTTTTAGAACGTTGCCTTCCTACAAGTATTCCTGGGTCATAAGACGGAGCAGTAACAAGTGCTAATATTTCGCCAGTTTTGGGTTCAATAGCAACTATTCCTCCTCTTTTGTTGATCATTAATTCTTCTCCATACTTTTGAAGTTCGGCATCAATAGTAAGATTTATATCTTCCCCTTGTACTGCAATAGTGTCGTATTTTCCTTCTTTGTAAGAGCCAATCTCTCTATTGTATTTGTCTTTTTGAAAATATTTCACTCCTTTTATTCCTCGTAAGATATCTTCATAACTCTCTTCAACTCCTTGTCTTCCGATTAAATCGCCACTGTTATAATAAGGGTTTTTCGCAACTAATTTTTCGTTTACTTGAGTTATAAATCCAAATACATTGGCGCCAAAATTTACTTCATAATCCCGTAAAGAACGTTTTTGAAAATAGAATCCTTCGTACTTTCGTATTTTTTCTTGAAAAGCAGCAAATTCACTTTTGTTTAATTGAGGTAAAAAAACGGATGGCAATCTTGGACTATAAACCATAGCTTTTGCCATTCTTTTTATAAAATCTTCTTTAGTGATATCTAATAAAAGGCAAAATTCTGAAGTGTCAATGTCTTTTACATCTCTTGGAATAACCATGATATCATAAGAAGCCTGATTGGCTACTAATAATTTCCCATTTCGATCGTAAATGTAACCTCTTTCGGGATAGTCATATTTTATTTTTATAGCATTATTGTCTGATTTCAGTTTGAATGAATCATCGATAATTTGTAAATAGAATATTCGTATTACTAGCAACGATGCTGCAACAATGATTAAAGAAGGCAGCAATAATTTTCTCATCTTTTGTTCGGCTTAATAAGATATATTATTATAATGCAAATTAGGATTGTAAATACAGTACTCAATAATGTTCGCAGTAATACGTCTAAAATAAGGCTAAATTGAAATGCTTCAAGTATGAATAATATAAAGTGATGAATTACAACTGATATTAATATAAAAGAGAATCGCTCAGGTGTTAATACATCATTTAATTTAACAGTTTGATATTCGTAGCTCAATCCAAATGAAAATTTAAAGATATAAGGTCTAAAATAAGCCAGAATGATACATGCTGTGGTATGAATTCCTCCAGAATTACTGAACATATCAATAATAAGACCCAGTAAGAAACTTGCTGTTAATAATCCAGATTTATTCCCATTTACAGGATATAATATTATAAAAAGCATGTACGGGAATGGACTTATATAGCCAAAAAAATTCATGTTATTGAAAATGATAATTTGAACTGCTAATAACAGTACAAAGCGAAAAATATTGACTAACAAAGTGCTATTCATCTTTTTCTCTCTTTTCTAAGTTAATAAGTTCATCACGATTTTTACTTTTTATGATGTAAACGTGACCTAAATTTGTCATGTCATTGAAAAGTTTTATATCCAATGTATAGTAATTGGTTTGATTATCAATATAAATTTTAGCAATGGTTCCAATGTTGATATTTTCAGGAAATATAACGGATTGTCCTCCTGTTACAATAGTATCTCCTTTACGAATAGCAGCCAATCTGGGTACATCTATCAATTGAACGAAACCAGTACTTTTCCCATTCCAAACCAATGAACCAAAATGATTTGATTTTTTAATTTTTGCGTTAATTTGGGATTTTTTATTTAGAATACTAACCACAGTTGCATAATGCTGAGAAGTATTGTCAACAATTCCAATAATTCCTAAACTATTTATTACACCCATATCTGGTTTTATACCTTGTAATTCTCCTGAATTCAATGTTAGATAATTTTCATATACATTATAAGAATTATTAATCACTTTTGAAACTATTATGTCTTCAGGTTTTACGCCTTTTAAACTATCTAATTTTTGTATGGCAGTTGTATCTTTACGATTAAATAGAAGACTTTTTAATTCCGCATTTTCAAGTGCTAACGCTTCATTTTGAGTTTTTAGATTTAAATACTCATTTACAGAATTAATTTTTTCATAAACTCCGCCACTTAAAAAGTTTGCGGAACTAATTATTTTACTTCTATGAAATGAATGTGATTGAATGGTGAGCAGGAGCGAAATGCCCAAAAGCAGCAAAAACAGTAATCTATTACTGTTTTTAAATATAAAATTAAATATTTGCTGCATGTATTATTGGTTATTTTTATTTCAGGTTCTATCTTAAATTTCTACTTGCAAAACTAAACTGTAGTTTAAGTTATATAGTGGCATTTAAATTAACAGTAAAAGCATTATTTTATCAAGATACTTTTAAATTTTGAAATGTTTTTTAGTGCCATACCAGTTCCTCGAACTACTGCTCTCAATGGATCTTCAGCAATATAAACAGGTAAATCTGTTTTTTGAGAAATTCTTTTATCAAGACCTCTTAACATAGAACCGCCACCTGCAAGATAAATACCGGTATTGTAAATGTCAGCTGCTAACTCTGGAGGTGTTTGAGATAAAGTTTCCATCACGGCATCTTCAATTCGTTGAATAGATTTGTCTAATGCTTTTGCAATTTCACGATAAGATACTTCTACTTGTTTTGGTTTACCGGTAAGTAAATCTCTTCCTTGAACTGACATGTCTTCAGGAGGGGTTTCTAGGTCTTCAATTGCGGCTCCAATTTGGATTTTTATTTTCTCTGCAGTACTTTCTCCAACAAAAAGATTGTGTTGGGTACGCATATAATATACTATGTCATTTGTAAATACATCACCGGCAATTTTTACTGATTTGTCACATACAATTCCGCCTAAAGCAATTACAGCAATTTCAGTTGTTCCTCCGCCAATATCAACAATCATGTTTCCTTTAGGCTGCATGATATCAATTCCAATACCAATAGCTGCTGCCATAGGCTCGTGTATCAAATATACTTCCTTCCCGTTTACTCTTTCGCAAGATTCTTTAACCGCCCTCATTTCCACTTCGGTAATGCCTGAAGGGATACAAACAACCATTCTTAATGCGGGAGTAAACATTCTTTTCTTTAATGCCGGTATGCTTTTTATAAACATACTGATCATTTTTTCTGAAGCATCGAAATCAGCAATTACACCATCTTTCAACGGTCTTATCGTTTTAATGTTTTCATGTGTTTTACCCTGCATCATGTTGGCTTCTTTACCAACAGCAATGATTTTGCCTGAAACTCTATCACGAGCAACTATCGAGGGACTGTCAATTACGACTTTATCATTATGTATGATTAAAGTATTAGCGGTACCAAGGTCTATCGCGATATCCTCAGTCATGAAATCAAAAAATCCCATAAGTCTTTTAAGGGTTAAAAAGTTAAAAATTTGTAACGGACAAAGTTAAACAAATTAATGTTTAAAATGACGTGTTCCTGTAAATACCATTGCAACTTTATTCTCATTACAATAATTGATACTCAATTCGTCTTTAATAGATCCTCCAGGTTGAATCACTGCCGTTATTCCTGCATTTTTAGCTATTTCCACGCAATCTGGAAAAGGGAAAAAAGCATCGCTTGCCATTGATGCTCCATTTAAATCAAATCCAAAAGTTTTTGCTTTTTCAATAGCTTGTAATAAGGCATCAACTCTCGATGTTTGTCCGGTACCGGATGCAATAAGTGTGTCATTTTTTGCAAAAACAATCGTATTCGATTTTGTGTTTTTACAAATTTTAGAAGCAAATATTAAATCCTGAATTTCTTGTTCAGTTGGTGCTGTAATAGTAACGGTTCTTAAATCTTCTTTATTGTCAGTTATGCTATTTCTTTCTTGAACTAAAATTCCATTTAAGCAAGTTCTTACTTGTTTTTGTGGTAGAGCTACTTCGTTTTGAACGAGTATAATTCTGTTTTTCTTTTCTTGTAAAATAGCAGTAGCTTCGGTGTCATATTCTGGAGCGATTACTACTTCACAAAATAATTTGTTTATTTCTATTGCAGTTGCTACGTCAATTTTTGTATTTGAAATTAAAACGCCTCCAAAAGCTGAAGTTGGATCACAAGCTAATGCAGCTAGATAAGCTTCGCTAATGTTTTTTCTTGTTGCCAGTCCGCAAGCATTGTTGTGCTTTAATATGGCAAAAGTAGGTCCGTCATTTTTGAATTCATTAATCAAATTCACTGCGGCATCTACATCTAACAAGTTGTTGTATGACAATTCTTTTCCGTGAACTTTTTTGAACATGGCATCAAAATCTCCAAAGAAAAATCCTTTTTGATGAGGATTTTCTCCATATCTTAAAACTTGACCATGGGCAATACTTTGTTTGTAAACGGTTTCGTCAGTATTGAAATAATTGAAAATTGCCGTGTCGTAATGTGATGAAACATGAAAAGCTTTTGTAGCCAATAATTTTCTGTTTGCAAGAGTAGTAGCGCCATTTTGATCTGTAATCAAATCTAAAAGTAAGCTGTATTCATCAACCGAAGCCACAATTACAGTGTCTTTGAAATTTTTTGCGGCAGCACGAATCAAAGAAATACCACCAATATCTATCTTTTCAATAATATCTGATTCACTTGCTCCTGAGGCAACTGTTTTTTCGAATGGGTATAAATCAACAATAACTAAATCAATTTGCGGGATGTTGAACTCTTGCATTTGTTGTACATCACTGTCGTTATCCTGACGATTTAGAATTCCTCCAAAGACTTTTGGATGTAATGTTTTTACTCTTCCGCCAAGAATGGAAGGATAAGAAGTTACATCTTCAACAGGAACTACAGGGATTCCTAAATTTTTTATAAAATCTTCGGTTCCTCCAGTAGAGTAAAGTATGACATTTTGTTCGTGCAGTTTTTGTACAATTGGTTCAAGACCTTCTTTTGAGAATACCGATATTAATGCAGATTGAATAGTTTTTGTTGTGTTCATTGTGTAGCTATAATTATAAAGTGCAAAAATAGTTTTTTTTTGATTATAAAATTCAATGAATTTGTGTAACATTATCTTAAAAAAACCTACCTATTGATAGGTTCATTTTTATTAAGTTTATGAATTAAATTTTTAGAAATTTACTTTAACGCAAAAAACATTTTTATGTTAGTTTATCTTCGATTATTAAAAGAAAGTTTTGGTTTTGCAATGAATGCTTTACGGAACAATAAATTAAGAACTTTGCTTTCTTTATTAGGTGTTACTATTGGTATTTTTTCAATAATAGCTGTGCTTGCGGCCGTAGATTCTTTAGATAGAAAGATTACTAAAGATTTGAGCAGTTTGGATAAAAACACTATTTATGTAATGAAATTTTCTTTTGGGCCATCTGATATCCCACAGTGGAAAAGAGAGCAGTTCCCAAATGTAAAGTATGATGAATATACGTATATGAAAGGAGTTATGACCAATACCGACCAAATGGGGTATCAAATATTTACTAAAAGGGAGTCTATAAAATACGATTCAAAAACAGTAAGTGATGTTAATATTGTTCCAGTATCCCATGAATTTATTGATATTCAGGGATTAGAATTTGAAAAAGGGAGGTTTTATAATGAATCTGAGGCGAATTCGGGTTCTACTGTTATTGTCTTAGGGGATGAAATTGCCAAATCTCTATTTGAAAATATTGAGCCTATTGGAAAAAACGTGCGTTTATATGGTAAGCGTTTTACTGTAATTGGCGTTTTGAAAAAACAAGGAGCAGGATTATTTGGTGATAGTAATGATACTTCCGCTTTTATTCCGGTTAATTTTATTCGTCAATTATATGGCGATAATAACACTTCGTTGACAAACGTAATCATTTTTAAGCCGGAAAGAGGAGTGGATATAGATGCTTACAAAGGTGAGATTTCTCAAAAATTAAGAAATTATAGAGGTTTGAAAGCAGGAGAAATTGATGATTTTTTTATTAACGTGTTGTCAGGGTTTACGGATTTTATTGATGGTATTATTGGTCAAATGAATGTTGTAGGCTGGGTTATCAGTGGATTTTCGCTGCTTGTTGGTGGTTTTGGAATTGCTAATATTATGTTTGTTTCGGTAAAAGAGCGTACAAATTTAATAGGAATTCAGAAATCATTGGGCGCTAAAAATAGATTTATATTGTTTCAGTTTCTATTTGAAGCAATAATACTTTCAGTAATTGGCGGTATAATTGGACTTTTATTAGTTTGGCTGATTTCAGTGGTTTTAACAAAAGCATTAGATTTTGAATTTGTCTTAGGAATAGGGAATGTTCTTTTAGGAACTGGCTTAGCAGCTTTAATTGGTTTGATTTCAGGAATATTACCTGCTATTACTGCTTCAAAATTAGATCCGGTTGAGGCTATTAGAACGGGAATGTAAGCCGAAATACTTTCGGGAAAAAATCTGAATTTTATATAGAAAAGGCTTTCAAAATTATTTGAAAGCCTTTTTTGTTTGAATCTTAAAAAGATAAAATTTAAAGTATAAAAATCCCGATTTCTCGGGATTTTCATTTATCTAATATTATTATTTTGAATTAAATCGATGTACAAGTTAATCTTGTCTTTCAATTCTTTTCTAGGCGCTATAAAGTCTAAAAAACCATGTTCAAGAACAAATTCAGCAGTTTGAAAGCCTTCTGGTAAATCCTTGCCAGTTGTGTCTCGAACTACTCTAGGTCCTGCGAATCCAATTAATGCACCTGGTTCGGAAATGTTAATATCTCCTAGCATGGCATAAGAAGCAGTTGTTCCACCTGTTGTTGGGTCTGTACATAAAGAAATGTAAGGAAGTTTAGCTTCGGCAAGTTGAGCCAGTTTAACAGATGTTTTTGCTAGCTGCATCAAAGAATAAGCTGCTTCCATCATTCTTGCTCCGCCTGATTTAGAAATCATTACAAATGGTAATTTGTTTTGGATAGCGTGATCGATTCCTCTTGCGATTTTCTCTCCCACTACTGCACCCATAGATCCGCCAATAAAGGCAAAGTCCATGCAACAAATCACTATGTCTTTTCCTTTAGATTTTCCAACTCCAGTTCGCACTGCGTCCTTAAGTTTTGTTTTTTCCATAACATCTTTTAATCGATCTGCATATTTTTTTGTATCCACAAAATGCAAAGGATCTTTAGATGTCATATTTTTATCTAATTCAACAAATTCATTGTTATCAAATAAAATTTGGAAATATTCAGCACTTCCAATTCTAACATGAAAACCATCTTCGGGACTTACAAATAAGTTACGAGCTAGTTCATCGGCATCAATAATTTTTCCAGTTGGAGATTTGTACCAAAGTCCTTTTGGGATATCCATTTTGTCTTCGGTAGCAGTAGTAATCCCTTTTTCTATTCTTTTAAACCAAGCCATTTTTCTAGTGTTCAGTGTTCAGTAATCCGTTCTGATAGTTTCTGGTTTAGTTTTTAAATCCCGATAGTGTTATACGGGATTTAAAAAACTTTAAACTTAATTTTGTTATAGTGTATTCACGTTGTTTAAGTCAGCAAATGCTTGCTCAAGTCTTGCGTTGAAAGTAACTTCGCTTTCACGTAGCCATTTTCTTGGATCGTAATATTTTTTGTTTGGAACATCAGCACCTTCTGGGTTTCCAATTTGAGTTTTCAAATAATCAATGTTTTTAACCATGTAATCACGAATACCTTCAGTAAATGCAAATTGTAAATCAGTATCAATATTCATTTTTATTACACCGTAGCTAATACCTTCTCTTATTTCTTCAAGTGTAGAACCTGAACCACCGTGGAAAACAAAGTCTACTGGATTGTGTCCTGTATTGAATTTATTTTGTACAAAATCTTGAGAGTTTTTTAAGATTTTTGGAGTCAATTTTACGTTTCCTGGTTTGTAAACACCGTGTACGTTACCAAAAGCTGCTGCGATTGTGAATTTCGGACTTACTTTTGAAAGTTCTTCGTATGCGTAAGCTACTTCTTCTGGTTGCGTATATAATTTTGAACTGTCAACATCAGAGTTGTCAACACCATCTTCTTCACCACCTGTAATTCCAAGTTCGATTTCAAGTGTCATTCCCATTTTACTCATTCTCTCTAAATAGCCTTTGCAAATTTCGATGTTTTCTTCGATAGGCTCTTCAGATAAATCAATCATGTGTGAAGAGAATAATGGTTTTCCTGTTTCAGCAAAATGTTTTTCTGAAGCATCTAATAAACCATCAATCCAAGGTAATAATTTTTTTGCACAATGGTCAGTATGTAAGATTACAGTTGCTCCGTAAGCTTCTGCCAATGTGTGAATGTGTAATGCTCCAGCGATACCGCCAGCGATAGCTGCTTTTTCACCTGCATTTGAAAGTCCTTTTCCTGCGTTAAATTGCGCTCCACCATTAGAAAATTGAATGATAACTGGTGCGTTTAATTTTGCTGCAGTTTCAAGAACACCATTGATGGTATTTGATCCCGTAACATTTACAGCCGGTAATGCAAATCCTTTTTCTTTAGCATAATTAAAAATTTCCTGAACCTGATCTCCTGTAGCTACGCCTGGTTTTATGTTGTGTGCCATTGTAATTTTTTTAGTTGTTTTTTAGTTTTTAGTTTGCAAAAATAAGAATTAATTAGCATTAGAAAGGATAATTTATCCCAAAATTTAAAACAGAATGTCCAAAATTGTATTCATGAAACCATCGTTTGTTATTTTCATTGGCCGGATTGTAGGTTTTAAATCCTAAATCAAATCGAATTACAAAGAAACTTAAATCGTATCGTAACCCAAATCCAGAGCCTACAGCAATGTCTTTTAAATCGTTTAGATTTTTAAATGTTGACCTTTCATCAGTCACATTATCAAGTATATTCCAGATGTTTCCTGTATCTACAAAAAGAGCTCCTTTTAGGCTGCCTAATATTTTAAATCTAAATTCGCCACTAATGGCAATTTTCATATTAGCTTCGTTAAAATCATTTGAGGCACCACTACTTCCAGGACCTAAACTATAGGGTTGCCATGCTCTGTTATCATTTGAACCACCAGAAAAATAACTTCTCGAAAATGGAACGTTATCCGAATTACCAAAAGGGATTGCCATTCCAAAGAAAGTTCTAATGGCAAATACTTTTTCTTTTGTTAAATCCCAATGTTTGATATAGTCGAACTCTGTTTTTATATATTCAGAATATTCTAAATTGAATATCTCATAATTATTAGCTGAATTTTTAGTTAAACCTGCTGTTCTCGAAATTAAGGATAATAAAGTTCCGGCAGATTCAATTTTTGTTCTGAAGAGATAAAAGTTATTGTCCAGCAAATCTGTTTTGGTAGTTTTAGAAAAACTATAATTTGTAGCGAGTATAAAATCATTCTCGGTAAGTCTAACTCTTCGTTCTTCAATACTTTTTATTGAAGCATAATCGTTAGCGTTTGGAAAAATACTGGCATTTGGACCTAAAACGTCGTTGATAAAACTAGTTGTTCCTTTTTCAATAATTAAATCATTGTTGTCGTTAAAATAGTTGGAGTCAACACCATAATTAGGCTTTTGGGCTAATCCATTTAAAGCGTTGTAAGAAGATCTGTATACATTAAAATAATTTTGCGGATTTAGATTACGTACAAATTGCACGTTGAAAAGATCAAAACGAGCGGTATTGTTTTTCTTTGGCGTCCAATTATAGGATAATGCTCCAGTAAAATTCTCTTTGTCTAAACCAATATTTCTTTGCTTAGCGAAACCTGTAGTTATAAGAGTGGAAGGTATCATGCTTTTTGGAATGATTTTTTCAGTTCCAAAAGGCATAAAAATTCTTGGGAAACTTAGTTTTAAATCCAGTCCATATTCTGAAACATTAAAAAAGGTATTGTTAGGATTTGCTAAATCTTTTGACGATCCTATATTTCCACGAGCAGCAATTTCTAATGTTTCGGCACCATTAAATATGTTTCGTATCGTTTCTGAAACACTTAATCCAATACCAATATCTTGAATGTTAGAATGGGTAACATCTAGTGTGGTTCCAAAACTATATTTTTTCCGAGGTGTTAAATATACTTTTGCAATAAGCGATTGAGCTGTTGTATCTCTTTTATCAACTTCATATTGTATTGACGGATAGTTGAAAATTTTTAGATTATTCAAATATCGAGTTGTTAGTACCGTTTTATAATCTGCAAATAGCGCCCCTTTTGTAATAAAAATAGCATTAGTTATGGCATGAGGTTTGTATTTTATTTTTTCGCGGCCATACAAATTGAAATGATTATAGGTAATACTGTCAGTTATTTTTTGACCATTACCATTTGGTAAATAATCAGTATAAATATTTACATCACTTATTTTATACAACTTGAAAGGTTCTGTTTTAATAGAGTCCTGTTGCTGATAAGAATAATTATTGATTATTAAATTCACATTTGCTTTATTTACTTTTTTAATGGTATCTAAATCAAAAGTAATATAGTTAGGTTGAAAATAATACGCGCCATTGTTTCTAAAATTGGTGGTAATTCTGTTTTTTTCATCTTCAAAATCGGCTGTTTTATATTGATTTCCTGATATGATTGAAGTTTTGGATTTGTTTATTTCGTACAATGAGTCGAGTGCCGGGGTCAAAATGGTTTTTTTTAAAGAATCCAATAAATAAGGTTCTTGTGTAGTTATCGCATATTTAATTTCGGCTCTTTTGGTTTTTAAAGTATCTATTTTGTAAGTGGCTTTAACATTAAAATAACCATTATTAAAGTAATAGTACTTTAATCGTAATATGGATTTGTCAATTTTTGTTTGATCAATAATTACTGGCGCTTCGCCAGTTTTTTTTAGAAAATCATGAATTCCATGGTAAAAAAATGATTTTCCAAGTTGGTCAACTTGTTTTGCAGACAGCCAATTTGATTGTCTTTTGTATTTTTCAGGATTATTTGTAAACTTAGCTTGATATGTAGAGTCTGGATTTAGATTTGCTAAATTATATAAATTCAAACGCAAACGAAATCCTAATAATAAGGTGCTGTTCGGTTTTTGATACAATTGATTAAAAACAATTTCTTCTTTTGTGCTCTTGTTATTTACTAAAACTTCGTTTTTAGTAAGCAATAGTTTGCCCTCTGGAACTCTTTTTTCAGCGTTACATGCACATATTAATATTGCAATTAGAATAAATGCTGTTATTTTTGTAGAAATGTTTTTCAAGTGTTTTAAAATATTTAATTCAAAAGTACATTATTTTATGGTTAGTAAAAACCAAATAAAGCTTATAACGAGTTTACAGCAAAAAAAATATAGATTTATCAATAAATTGTTTTTTGCCGAAGGTGTAAAAGTAATTCAGGAATTATTACAGTCAAATTTTGAACTGGAACATCTGTACACGACTCAAAATGATTTTGAAGAAATTTCAAATGCAAAAAAAAC
>JBJOQF010000160.1:0-14481 GCA_046050185.1 Bacteroidota bacterium | reverse complement strand
GGTTTTCAGATAATTTTAAATTGGATAATTGCAACGATTTGGTTTTGGCTACAGCCAAAACACCTTCGGTAGTATCACGATAGGCGAGTTTTTGATAAACGTCCTTATTAATTGCTATCAGTTCTGCACTTTTAGATAATTGAAGAGCTTCAGTTTCGGAACAAATTTCAGATAAAAACAATAGTGTTTCTATTTCGTATCCTCCTTTTATGGCAATCGAAATTTCACGTTTTCCTTCAATTAAGAATGTTCCGGATTGTTTACGTGCTTTTGCTTTTTCCTGCAATAACACTAAAGATTTTATAAATGGATTTTGTATCGAAGAAATTTGTTTCAATGGAAAAGTCGCTTGGTTACTAAGGTGCTAAGTTACTACCTTTTTTTAAATTCTAAAATTGAATAACTGCTGTATTAGAAAACACCGTTATTGCAGTTATTAAGGAGTATTTTCTTTAAATTTGTAAAAATCTAAATCCTAAATTATAAGTGTTTCATCTATTAGATATTATCGGTACGATGGCTTTTGCCATGTCAGGAGCATTGACTGCTATGAATAAAAAGCTGGATCCTTTTGGCGTTTTTATCATTGCTTTTGTAACCGCTGTGGGTGGAGGAACGTTGCGGGACATCATGATTGGTAGAACACCGGTTGGATGGATGCTGGACTTGAAGTACGTTTATGTAATAATTATGGGCTTTGTTTTAGCCATCATTTTTAGAAAAAAATTCGATCGTTTGCGAACTTCTTTATTTTTATTTGACACGATTGGATTGGGTGTTTTTACATTAATTGGACTTGAAAAAGGAATAAATATTGGACTTCATCCGGTTATATGTATTGCATTAGGAACCATGACGGCCTGTTTTGGAGGTGTTATTCGCGATATTTTATGCACTGAAATTCCTGTTATTTTCAGAAAAGAAATTTATGCCACTATTTGTATTTTGGGTGGGATTGTTTTTTTTCTCCTTCGAAAATTGAATTTAGATAATGATATTTTATACTTGACCACTTCTTTAGTAATCATTTCAGTTCGATTGATGGCCGTGAAATACAAGTGGTATTTGCCTACTTTAGAACATAAATAAAAAATGCTTAATTTCACGAAGTCTAAAACCAAAAGGTGAAAAATTATTCTGTCAAAAAATACCAAGAAAGCGATTATGAAAATTGGAATGCCTTTATTGGTCAAGCCAAAAATGCTACTTTCTTATTTCATCGTGATTTTATGGGATATCATAAGGATCGATTTCAGGATAATTCCTTGATTGTTTTATACAAGGATAAATGGATAGGTGTTGTTCCCGCGAATAAAGTGGGGAATGAAATTTTTTCACATCAAGGATTGACTTATGGTGGGTTAGTTTATAATGAAGACTCTAAATTAACTACTGTAATTACTGCTTTTAGGGCTGTTTTGTTGTTTTTGAAAGCTGATGGAATTGAAAAATTACATCTAAAAACGTTACCGTCTATTTATCACACTAAGCCAGCCGAAGAAATTCAGTATGCTTTGTTTTTGGCGGAAGCCCAATTAGTCAGAAGAGATAGTTTGTCCGTTATTGATTTATCTAAGGAATATAATTTTTCAAAAATTAGAAAAAGAGGGATTCAAAAAGGAATAGCAAACGGATTAGTAATCAAAGAAGAAACTAGTTTTGAATCCTTTTGGAATGATGTTTTGATTCCAAATTTAGACGAAAGACATGGTGTGAAACCAATTCATTCAGTAAAAGAAATAAACGGCTTAAAAAATATTTTTCCTTCTAATGTCAGACAATTCAATGTATATCATAACGATACAATTGTTGCGGGAACTACTGTTTTCGAAACAGAAACGGTAGCCCATTGCCAATATATTTCTAAATATGAAAATGCTGAAAACCTTGGAAGTTTAGACTTTTTGTATCAATTTTTAATCAAGGAAGCTTTTGCCAATAAACGTTTTTTTGACTTTGGAATTTCTAATGAATCGCAAGGAAAAAAACTGAATGATGGATTGTCGTATTGGAAAGAAAGTTTTGGGGCCAGTACCATAGTGCACGATTTTTACGAAGTAGAAACGGCTAATTATGTTAAGCTGGATTCCTTTTTTACTAAATCAAAAAATATACTTACTAAATGATTTCATTTCTTGATTTAAAAAAAATAAACGAGCCTTATGAAACTGCTTTTCAAGAAAAATTGAAATCGGTTTTAGAAACGGGTTGGTATATTTTAGGAAATGAAGTCCAAGAGTTTGAAACCAGTTTTGCCAAGTATTGCGGAACACAACATTGCATCGGGACAGGAAATGGTTTTGATGCACTAGTTTTGATTTTTAAAGGTTATATTCAGCTTGGGAAATTACAAAAAGGAGATGAAGTTATTGTTCCTGCCAATACTTATATTGCCAGTATTCTAGCTATTTTACAAGCAGATTTAATTCCTGTTTTGGTCGAGCCAAAGTTAGAAACCTACAACATCAACCCCGATTTAATTTCAGAAAAAATCACTTCAAAAACCAAAGCAATTTTAGTGGTTCATCTTTATGGGCAATTGGCTGAAATGGATAAGATAAATGAAATTGCTGTTGCAAATGATTTACTGGTTATTGAGGATGCTGCACAGGCTCATGGAGCTTTCTTTGAAGTGGAAAGTCAAAAATCGAAAGTCGAAAGCTCTACTGCCCAAAAGCGTGCTCCTAAAATCCAAGCATATAGTTTTTATCCCGGCAAAAATTTAGGTTCATTGGGTGATGGCGGTGCTGTTATCACAAATGATTCCGAATTAGCTAAAACCATTCAATCACTTAGGAATTATGGTTCAGAAACGAAATATTATAACAATCATATCGGTATAAATTCAAGATTAGATGAATTACAGGCTGCATTTTTGAATGTAAAATTACCCCATTTAGATGCTGAAAATGAAAAGCGAAGAACGATCGCCAAACGCTATTTATCTGAAATTAAAAACGATAAAATAATTCTTCCAAAAGTTTCATTTCGAGGAATGAAGCAATCTAATCATGTTTTTCATTTGTTCGTGATTCGAACACTAAATAGACTTGATTTACAGAATTATTTACATAAAAATGGAATAGAAACGGTTATCCATTATCCAATTCCGCCACACAAGCAAAAGGCTTTATCATTTTGGAACCATTTGTCTTTCCAAATCACTGAAAAAATTCATGATGAAGTATTAAGTTTGCCTATAAGTCCTGTTTTGACAATGGACGAAGTAGGTTTTATTGTTTCAATTTTAAACAAGTATTAAGTTGAAATTTATTAAAAAAATAACCAAAACACAGCTATTTAAAATTTCATCTTTAAATAGTTTAAGTGTTATTCTAAAAATTGGAATTGGATTAATAACTTCAAAATTATTAGCTGTATTTGTGGGTCCAAGCGGAATGGCTTTGGTGGGAAATCTTAGAAATTTTTTAACTTCATTAGAAAGTATTTCGACTTTAGGATTTCAAAACGGAATTATAAAATACGTTGCCGAAAACGAAAAAAATGAAAATCAGCTTAAGAAGATAATTACAACGGTTTTTATCAGTTTGTTAGGTGTTGCTATTGTTCTAAGCTGTGTTTTGTATTTTTTTGCCGCATTTTGGAACAAGGAAATATTTGGAAATAATTTTGATTATCCGTTTGTTTTTAAGGCGTTAGCATTGGCTTTACCTTGGTATGCAATTTCTGTTTTTTTACTTTCTACAATCAACGGTTTAGGACAATTCAAAAGAGTGATTTGGATTAATATAATAGGAAATGCAATTGGGTTATTGGTGTCAATTAGTATGATTGTCAATTATAAAACCTTGGGTGCTTTACTTTCGTTAGTGATTTCGCCTGCTTTGATATTTTTCGTAACATTTTATTTTATAAACAAGGAAATCAATTTTTTCAAAACGATTCGGTTTTATCAATTTGATTTTCAAATCATAAAAAATTTGGCGTCGTATTCTTTGATGGCTTTGGTTTCATCGGTTTTGGGACCTTTGGTTTTTTTAGCCATCAGGAAAAATGTAATTGCGATTGTTGGAATGGAAGAAGCTGGTTTTTGGGAAACAATAACCCGAATTTCGACTTATTATATGTTGTTTGTCACTACAATTTTGAGTGTTTATTTTTTGCCAAAATTGGTTGTTGCGAAGAATAATCTGGAGACCAAAAAAGTGTTTTGGAGTTTTTATAAAATGATTTTGCCCGTTTTTATAATTGGATTAACGGTAATTTATTTTTTGCGCTTCTTCATTGTTAGTTTACTTTTTACCAATGCGTTTCTACCTGTTACGACTTTGTTTTTTTGGCAGTTGCTAGGGGATGTTTTAAAAGTGGCTTCTTTGATTTTAGGGTATCAATTTTTTGCAAAAAAGCTAACAGCAGCCTTTATAATCTCAGAGTTGTTTTCTCTTGGCGTTTTGTATTTTTCAAGCCTTTATTTTATTAATGAATTTGGAATTCAAGGAATAGTAATGGCACAAGCCTTTGATAATTTTATTTATTTATTGGTGCTGTGTGTTTATTTTAGAAAGAGTTTGGTTTGAATTTAAATCAATTAGATTTTGTTTCGCCAAGACAATAAAAATTTAAGACTAAGATTCTTAAATAATAAACCGAAGTTGTTGTTTTTCAAGCAATGTTTGATTTCAAAATGTACTCTTTTTAGGATTGCCAAATCTTCCTGTTTTGTCTTATTTAAATGGATTGCTTTTTTTAAAATTAAATAAGTGGAATGATTGATTTTTCTTGCTCTTGAATCTTTTTTCTTAAAAAAATCGGTTCCTAAGGAATTCGGAACAATCCTTTTCTGCATTAGAATTTCGTCTATAAAATCAAAATCATAAATTCGGGAAGAACGAATCCAAAAATCCAAATCCTCGTAAGCCAGCATTTCATCATAACCATTTAAATGATCAAAAACAGTTTTTTTGACCATTGACGAAACTGAACAAATACTATCTCCACCTGAAAGAACTGATTTATAAATATCACCTGTTGCTCTCGGAGTAATTACTTTTTGAAAACTATCAACAGGGAAATAATAAGACTCAAATTCGCCTTTTTCAGTAATTAATGCAACATTTCCATATACAATTCCTAGATTTTTATAAGTTGTATTTTTGAATGCATTTATCTGTAAAGCAATGCAATTTGGTAATAAAACATCATCTGCGGCCAAGTCAATGATATATTCTCCTTTGGCTTTTTCGAGTGCTTTATTGAATGATTTCGTGCTTCCTAAATTAGTGTCATTTGCAATAAATTGAATTTTAGGAAAATCGACTAACCATTTTTTAATCACTGATTTAGAGTTGTCAGTACTACAATCGTCAACAATAATTAGCTCTACAGAAGGATAATCTTGATTCTTTATAGAAAATAAACTCTCCAAGACATACTTTTCCTGATTGTAACACAAGCAAATAATGGTAACCAATGGATTGTTTTGCATATTTTTTTAAAAGAGTTATATTTGATACGAAAATAACAAATCGATAATGATTTTGCCTAACAAAAAAATTAAAATTGCTTTAATTGGTTATCGATTAAGTCATGGTGGAGCCGAAAAGGTTATGGCTGTCTTGTCTCATTTTTTTGAAAATCAAGGGATAGAAATTCACAACATTATTGTTCTCGATGAGGTTTCCTATTCCTATTCAGGAAAATTAGTCAATTTGGGAAAAATGAAAAATAGTACTAATGGACTTTTTAACAAATGGAGCCGATTCATTTTTCTTAAAAAATATCTTGGGGAAAATAATTTTGATTTTATTATTGACTTCCGCTTTAGAATAAAACCCATTCAAGAATTAATAATAGCAAAATGGCTTTATAAAACGAAATCTATTTTCACTGTTCATAGTTATTTAATCGATCATTACATGCCTAGTTGGTCTTTTCTTACTCGCATGATGTACGGAGATTGCTATAAAATGGTCAGTATCACCAATGAATCCAAGGCTTTGATAGAAAGAAAACACCAGCTTAAAAACGTTTCCCGAATTTATAATCCAATCGATATTGATGCTATTGTAAAAAAGAGTAAGGAAGTAAACGAACTTTCATTTGATTATATTATGGGAATGGGTCAAATGGAAACGAACATCAAACAATTCGATAAATTGATAGAAGCGTATTCGGAATCGATATTGCCAAAAAACAACATTCATTTGGTTTTATTGGGCGAAGGAGAAAGAAAATTGATATTTCAAAAGTTAGCCAAAGAGAAAAAAATTGATGATAAAGTACATTTTTTAGGATATCAAAATAATCCGTTTAAGTATTTAAAAAAAGCAAGTTTTTTTGTTTTGAGTAGTTTAAATGAAGGTTTGCCCAATGTTATTTTAGAATCACTGGCTTGTGGAACTCCAGTTGTTGCATTCGATTGTATGTCGGGACCCAGTGAAATGATTCAGCATAAAGAAAATGGATTGCTAATCGAAAATCAAAATGTTGAAAAACTTACGGAAGCCATAAATTTATTTGTAGAAGATGGGAATTTATATCGATATTGCAAACAAAATGCACCACAAAGCATACAGTCTTTTTCGGTTTCAACTATTGGAAAACAATGGTTAGATTTAATGAAAATTAGTTTGTAACACATTATGACAACATTAAAAGACATACAATTACTTAAATTGCCCGTTGTAGAAGATACACGCGGGAATCTGGCATTTATTCAAAATGATGTTTTGCCATTTGAATTTAAACGTGTTTATTATCTTTTTGATGTTCCTAGTAATTCTTTCCGGGGCAGTCATGCTCATATTAATCAAAGTGAAGTCCTAATTGCTTTGAGTGGCAGTTTTGAGGTTGTGCTGAATGACGGATTCAAAAAAAAATCATTCCTTTTGAATAAACCAAATATTGGATTGTATATCCCAACAGGAATGTGGCGCGAGTTGGAAAATTTTTCATCTGGAGCAGTTTGTTTAGTTTTTGCATCGGATATTTATGATGAAAACGATTATATCAGGGATTTTGATGAATTTTTGATGTCCAAAAAATGAAACTGCTGTATATTGTTCCAAACATAAATAATGAAGGTGGCGTAGCCAGAGTTCTTTCGATAAAAGCCAATTATCTAGTTGAAAAATTAGGATATAAAGTGCATATTCTAACTCAAAACGAGGGGTTTTCTCCTTTGTTTTATTCTTTTAATTCCAATATTATTTTTCATGATTTACTATTGAAAGGTAATTTTTTTCAGTTTTTTAAATCTTTTTCAAAAGGGTTAAAAAGTAAAATCAAGACAATTCAACCGGACATTATTGTTGTTTGTGATAATGGTTTAAAAGCATACATTATTCCTTTTATTTTAAAAAATAAAGTCCCTCTTATATTAGAAATGCACAGTTCCAAGTTTATTGAGGAACGAGAAATTAAGAAAAATATTTTTGCCAAATTGCTATCTAATTTTGTTTCCGTTTTTAAAAAAAATGGAATAAATAAATACGATCGATTTGTTGTTGAAACTATCGAAAGCGTTTCAGAATGGAAAGTGAAAAATGCAATTGTAATTCCAAATCCTTTATGGTTTACTACAGAAGAATTCAGTACTTTAGAAAGTAAGAAAGTGATTGCTGTTGGAAGACATACCTATGAAAAAGGATTTGACCGAATGTTGCAAATCTGGAGAAAAGTGGTTGTAAAATATCCGGATTGGATATTGGAAATTTATGGAAAATCAAATGAAAGTATCGATTTAAGAGAATTGGCTAAAAGTCTAGATATTTCCAATAATATAGTTTTTCATGAAGCAGTTCAAGAAATTGATAAAAAATATTTAGAGGCCTCTTTCTTTCTAATGACCTCTCGGTTTGAAGGTTTTGGTATGGTTTTAATTGAAGCAATGGCTTCCGGATTACCCTGTATTGCTTATGATTGTCCGTGTGGACCAAGAGCAATAATTTGCCAAAAAGAAGATGGAATTTTGATTGAAAACGGGAACGAATCGGATTATGTTAAAGCAATTGAAACTTTAATCGAAAATGTGACATTAAGGAAAGAAATGGGGGAAAAGGCAAAATTATCTAGCGAAAAATACAACATCGACAAAATTATGCAATCTTGGGATCAATTATTTGTTGGAATCAAAAAGAGTTAATTTATAGAATTTATAGAACATAAATAGCCAACTCGAAACCAATTATATAAGAATAAATTAGGATTATTTCCAGTCAGATTTTGCAATAGATATTTCTCAAAAAGAGAATGTATTTTTGAAATTATAAAAGTTGATTTTGTTCTTTTTAAAAAATGATACAATTGGAGCAATCGTATAAATTCAATATCAATTTTCTCTTCTTTGTACAGCGTCATCAAATTTTCTAACGACTCTTTAGTTTTATTTAAATAATCTAAATTGATGTCAATAGCTCCATGTTCAACGGGGTTTTCAATATGATTTACTTTAGATTTTAAGAGACTTAACTGATACGAAAGTTGGGTGTCATCATGACCGTATTTCTTAATGTTTTTGTCAAATTTCATTTTGTTGAAACAGTCTTTTTTTATTACGGTATTATTGAAAAGTAGCGATTGGTACGGATTTTTATTTCTGTTTGCGGTAGTTTTATCTTCAATGAATCTTCCATATTTCCATCGTAGTTTTTGATTATCGGAAGGGCATTTTTCAGGATGTATACGACCTCCGTACAGAACATCAAAATCAGTAAAATTTACGATGTATTTCTGTATGTAATTATCCTGAATGATTATAGAGTCTCCATCAATAAAAAGCAAATAGTCAAATTTAGCTTTTTCAGCAAGTGAATTTCTGTTTTCGCGATGCGCCAGATTTTTTTTTAAGGAAACAAAACTACAATTTGATAACGTATTTACATTTTCATTAAATACATTCAAATCCGATTGTGAGGCATCATCCTGACATAAAATCTCAAAATCTATTCCGCAATCCGTACATTGTTTGTACAACTCTAAAACGAGAGGATAAACGTTGTAATTGTATAACGGAATAAGAATGGAAAGCATTATGCAGTTTTTTGAACCACTTCAAAAATTCTTTCATCTTCACATTTCAATGTTTTAGATGGGTATTTCATTAACAAAGCATAATCGTGAGTAGCCATAATAATGGTTTTTCCGTTGGCATTGATGCTTTTTAAAACTTCCAGTACTTCGGCACTGGTTTGTGGATCAAGGTTTCCTGTAGGCTCATCAGCAAGGATAAGTTCAGGATCGTTAAGCAAAGCTCTAGCTATTGCCACACGTTGTTGTTCTCCGCCTGAAAGTTGATGTGGCATTTTATTGCCAAATTCTTTCATGCCAACTTTATCCAAAACTTCATCAATTTTTCGTTGCATTTCTTCATTGTCAATCCAGCTTGTAGCTTTAAGAACAAATAACATATTGTCTTTTACAGTTCTGTCCGGAAGTAATTTGAAATCTTGAAAAACAATTCCAATTTTCCTTCTTAAAAACGGAATCTCATCTTCTTTCAAAGTTGCTAAATCAAAATCTACTATATGGCCTTCTCCTTCTGTTAAAGGCAAATCACCATATAAAGTTTTCATCAAACTACTTTTTCCGGAACCTGTTTTACCAATGATGTAAAGGAATTCACCCTGTTTTACATCCAGATTTACTTGGGATAAAATAGATTTACCTTCTTGATAAATGTTTACATTTTTTAAAGACAGTACAGATTGTAACATAATTAGCATTTGTTTATGGGGTAAAAGTAATAAGATAACGGTTCTATTCAAAATAAATTCTGTTCTATTAAATAGAATTTCGGGAATTATAAATAATATACAAAAGGGAAATAGTTTACAGCTATGAATATGAAATGAATGTATCGCAATGAAAGTTGAATTTAACAGTGTTTAAAAGAATGTTCATAATAAAAAGGAATTGCAATTCGTTATAGAGTTCAGAATATGATACATTTGAATTATTAAAATAAAATCACAATGCGTAAAATTTCTTGGATTTTCTTATTTTCTCTTTTTATTATAACTGCTGCCGTTTCGGCACAAAAATCAACTATTTACACTAGTGATTCAAAAGATTTCAATAAAGCAGTTTCCTTATTTAATGATGCGCAATATGCATCGGCGCAAATTATTTTTAATAAAGTAAAAGAAACTGCTGCTACTGAAGAACTGAAATCGGATTGCGCGTATTATGCTGCCAATTGTGCTATTAGAATCAATCAGGCAAATGCTGATGAGTTAATGGAGCGGTTTGTTTCGGATTATCCAACAAGCGTAAAACAGAATCAGGCGTATATAGAAGTGGCCCATTATTATTTTAGTCAGGGAAATTATCCGCAAGCATTGCAATGGTTTGATAAAGTGGATGAAAGCCAATTGAGCGCTAACGACCAAAATAAATTCAACTTTCAAAAAGGCTATAGTTATTTTAATTCCAAAAAGAAAAAAGAAGCAACAGTCTATTTTAATAAAGTGGTCAATTCTGCTGGATATGGTTCTCAGGCTAAATATTATTTGGGATTTATGGCTTATGAAGGAGATGATTATAAACAAGCCACTAAATATTTTGATGAAGTTTCGGGTGAAGAAAAATACAAGGAAAAGCTTTCGTATTATCAAGCAGATATGAACTTTAAGTTGGGAAATTTTCAAAAAGCTATTGATTTAGGTGAAAAAGCGATGGCTCAATCAAATCCTGCTGAAAAATCAGAATTGAATAAAATCATTGGTGAAAGCTATTTTAATTTAAAAAAATACGACACTGCAATCCCTTATTTGGTTGCCTATAAAGGAAAAAAAGGAAAGTGGAATAATACGGATTTTTATCAATTGGGATATGCGTATTACAAACAAAAAGACTACGATAATGCCATTTCTCAATTTAATAAAATCATTGGAGGAAAAGATTTTGTGGCTCAAAATGCGTATTATCATTTGGGGGAAAGTTACCTGAATACCGATAAGAAGCAACAAGCTTTGAATGCGTTTAAAAATGCTTCTGAAATGGAATTTGATGCCGCTATTCAAGAAGATGCGTGCTTGAATTATGCAAAATTGAGTTATGAATTAGGGAATTCATATCAAAGTGTACCAGCAGTTTTACAAGCTTTCTTGAAAAAATATCCGGATAACGCAAGCCGTTCAGAGATTGAAAAATTGTTGATTGATTCTTATATTTCTTCTAAAAATTATAAAGAGGCTTTAGTTTTATTGGAAAGAAATAAAACACCCGAAAATAAATTAGCCTACCAAAAAGTACTTTTTTACAGAGGTTTAGAATTGTATACTGATGGGAATTATGAAGAAGCATTCAAAATGTTTTCGAGATCTATTAATGAACAAAGAGATGCTGTTTTTACTGCAAGAGCCACTTTCTGGAAAGGAGAAACAGAATATGTTTTGGATGATTTCAAAAGTGCGTTGTTGAGTTTTAAACAATTTCTAACTTCATCGCAAGCCGCAACTACACCGGAATATAAAAACAGTAATTACAACATTGCTTACACGAATTTCAAATTGAAAGAATACGACCAAGCGGGGAATTATTTCCAAAACCAAATAGAAAAAGCACCTTCCGATAAAGTGCGTTTGAATGATTCGTATTTGCGTTTAGCAGATTGTCGTTTTGTAACTTCAAAATATGGCCCGGCTATGGATGCGTATATTAAAGTCATTGAATCCAAAAGTGTAGATGCTGATTACGCGTATTTCCAAAAAGCAATTTGTTATGGATTTATTGCTAAAAATGATAAAAAAATTGATGAATTAAATGCTTTTTTACAATTGTATCCAAAATCAGAATACAGAGACGATGCCCTTTTTGAGCTTGGAAACACTTACGTAGCCGAAAATAAAACAGATCTTGCTGTAAAAACATACGATCGACTAAATACCGAATTCAAAAGAGGTTCTTTTACTTCGAGAGCAATTTTGCGTCAAGGTTTAGTCTATTATAATTCCGACAAAGACGAACAAGCATTGGTGAAATTTAAAAAAGTAGCCGCTGATTTCCCTAAAACTCCTGAGGCATTAGAGGCTGTTGCAACTGCTCGATTGATTTATGTAGATAGCGGAAGGGTGGACGAATATGCGAACTGGGTACGTACTTTGGATTTTGTTGCTGTAACTGATGCAGAACTTGATAATGATACTTATGAAGCTGCTGAAAAGCAATTTCAACAGAATAATACGAAACAGGCAATAGCAGGATTCAGTGGTTATGTTGCTAAATTCCCACAAGGAATTCATGCTTTGCAGGCTAATTATTATTTAGCACAATCGTATTTTTCAGATGGAGCAGAAAGTAAGTCCGTTCCTAATTATGAATTTGTAATTGCACAGTCCAGAAGCGAATATACAGAACAATCTTTGTCGCGATTGGCTCAAATTTTTCTTAAAAATAAAGACTATGACAAAGCAATACCAGTATTATCACGTTTAGAAAATGAAGCTGATATTTCTCAGAATAAAACATTTGCACAGTCTAATTTGATGAAATGTTATTATGAAAAAAAGGATTATCCAAATTCAGTTATTTATGCTGAAAAGGTTTTGATGAATCCAAAAACAGATGACAACGTAAAAAGTGATGCGCAAATCATAATTGCCCGCGCCGCAATTCAGACGGGTGATGAAGCAAAAGCCCGAACTGCTTACGCAAAATTAATAACGATTGCTAAAGGAGAATTAGCTGCTGAAGCGTTGTATTATGACGCTTATTTTAAAAATAAAGATGAAAAATTTGAAGCGTCAAATGTTGCGGTTCAAAAATTAGCAAAAAATTATTCGGGTTATAAATATTTTGGGGCCAAAGGATTAGTCTTAATGGCAAAAAACTTCTACGGACTGAAAGACAGTTATCAGGCAACCTATATTTTAGAAAATGTAATTCAGAATTTTACTGATTTTCCAGATGTCATTTCAGAAGCACAAACAGAATTGGACGCTATTAAATCCGAAGAATCTAAAACAAATTCATCAATTATTAAATAATGTGGTTGAGAATTGAGATTTTAAAAATAAGAAAATCGGAATGTAATTTTAAAATAATTGAAAAAAAATAAACGGAATGAATATACCTTTTTACATTGTTGATGTTTTTGCTGAAAAAAAATACTCAGGCAATCAACTCGCTGTTTTCATAGGGGCTGATGCCTTAAGTGAGGAAGAGATGCAAAAAATTGCCCGTGAAATCAACTTTGCAGAAAGCACCTTTATTACGAAGCTTGAGCCGGAAAATAGCGTTGCAAAAATTAGAATTTTTACTCCAGAGTATGAAATGAAGTTTGCCGGACATCCAATTATAGGCACTTCTTGGGTTTTGATGAATAAGATATTTGAAAACAAACCTCAAGAGATTATGTTAACGGTTCCAATTGGTGAAATTCCAATTCATCAATCGGGAGATTTGGTATGGTTGCAAGCTGCTCAACCTGAGTTTTTGGATATTTTTTCAGCGGTTGATTTTTTATCCTTCAGTAATTTAAACAGTGCTGATTTTGATAATGAATTTCCTATTCAGGAAGTTACCACAGGAAGCGCTTTTGTAATTGTTCCTATCAAAAATAAAAAAGCATTAGAGCATTTAATTCTTGACAAGGATAGAATGAATGAGTGGCTACATGGGCATTGTAAAACAAATTTTAGAGCCTTGTATTTTTATTGTTTAGAAGAAACAAAGCTCATTAGTAGATTGTTGTATATAGAAGAGAATCAGCTTAAAGAAGATGCTGCTACTGGTAGTGCCAGCACTTGTTTGCAGGCTTTTCTTTTAAAATATCATTCACCGCAAATTCAGATTGTAAATCATCAGGGAGATTTTATTAATAGATCATCTCGAATTTATTTTGACGGAAAATTAACTAAAAATCATTTTGATATAAAAATTGGTGGAAAAACGCAATTCATTGCAAAAGGCGAATGGGAAGTATAAATTACTGGATTAAAAGTTAAGAGTTAGAAGTAAAATAGATAGAAGTAAAAAAAAAATAAAACATGACATTTAAAAATAAAAATAGAATAGCATTTATTAATACGATAGTAAAGTTCTCGTCTCCCCCTCCTTCGGAGGGAGTTGGGGGGAGGATTGGATTAGGGATTTTATTCTTCTTTCTCTTTCAATTTTCGTTTGCACAAAAAAAGGAACAAATGGGTACAGAAACGGTAAATGTTGTGAAGCCCTATACGCCAACAATTTCGGATGCTTTCAAAGTAAAAGAAACACCCACACTTGAAGAGGAAGGAAATGCTAAAAAAGAATCGATAAAATATACCATTTTTTCTTTTCCCGTAGCCTCAACTTTTACTCCGTCCAAAGGAAAGGCAGAAGGAGTAGAGAAAGAAAAACAGGAGCATTTATTTAAGAATTATGCCACTTTAGGCATGGGGAATTACGGAACCTTCATTGGGGAATTATTTGTTAATCACGATTTGAACAATACGCATTATGTTGGTGGAATGTTTCGTCATCATTCGTCACAAGGCGGTATTAAAAATGTAATGTTGGATGATCGTTTTTATGACACCG
>JBJOQF010000159.1:0-22041 GCA_046050185.1 Bacteroidota bacterium | reverse complement strand
GCTAAAATTCATACGTTTCAAGAAGTGAAAACAGATTTTGAAAAACAATTGGAAGACTTTGAATTGTTTTGGTACTCAAAACCAGTTAAAAACCTAAGAGATTTTGGATTGTTAGTGTTGTAAAAGAAAATCGTACTATTTGATACGATGAGTAGCAAATAATACGATAAGTTTTAAGACTCCTTTTTTAATTAGTCCATATTTTTCCTCTTGTAGCACCGTCATGACAACTAAAGCAAGATCCAGTAGTAATTGGGCTTGACATTGAATTTGTACCTGTTATTCCAGAAACTGAAGGATATAAACCTCCTGTAAAATCAATAACCGATGAGGTGTAGAAATTTCCTAAAGCATCTACATTGACGGTGTATTTTAATGTTCCGGTAGCATTAGGTCCAGTATATAATTTCACAATAGCATTTGCATAAGGTAGTGTTAATGTTTCATTAAAAATAGTTCCAGCCATTCTCCAGGTCGGTGCTTCTCCACCACCTGGTTTATGACAACCCATACAATTTTGACCAGTATTGTGACTTTTTCTACTTCCAGAAGTGCTAAATCCTTCGCTGGATTCATAATCAGATTCAGACTCTGGGCTACTACAAGATTGTACTATTACAATCAGTACAAACACACTAACTAATAGGAATAATTTTGATTTCATAAAAAAAATAAATTAATAAGAATGGTTTTTAAAGTATAAATTGGTGTAATATATACAATTGTTTAGTTTGAATATTTTGTACTTTGTTTTAAAACAATTTAAAAGAAATTTACCCTACTTTTAGTTTGATTGGCACCAGTACTTTACGGTAATTAAATAATAATATTGCCAGTTTGCAAAATCTGAATTTTTCTAAAGAAGTTTTAGCTGAGATTGAAAGTTTTTTGGTATAATGAAGATTGAAAGTTAATTATGAACCTTATTTCAATATATTTCAAGCTTAATAATCTTGGCGATTTTGACTTCACTCATTAAATAAAAATCAGCTAATTAATAAGGAGGTTAGAAAGACGGTACTATTGAAGAATCAGAAATATAGGTTCGGTAATTTTTACGAAAGAATAATATCGAAAAATATTTCATTAAAACTCTGAACGTAAGTTTAAAGTTTTTTTTAAGCGATTCTTAAGCTAATATTAAGATTCAATAGCAAACGATTTGATTAGATTTGATAAAATTTTTATTGATTTTAAATTAAAATATTTTTTCTATGAATATGTATAATTTATGATAATTTGAAGCGTTATTAATGAAATTGAAAAATAATATTAAATAATTAAATTATGAATAGAAAAGAGTTTTTTGCAAGAGTAGGATTTGGAGCTGCTGCGGTTTTATTACCAGCTTGTGTAGCAGGATTAGCAACAAGTTGTTCCAGCGATGAATCATCTTCAGTAACACCACCTTCAGGTGTGGATTTTACAGTAGATGTCAGTTCAGGAACTTTAGCTACAAATGGGGGATTTATGGTTTCACAAGGAATTGTCATTGCTAAAACCTTAGCAGGAGATTTTATTGCAGTTTCGGCTTCATGTACGCATGAGGGAACTAACGTAAATTATAATTCAGGAGGAAATAAATTTATTTGTCCAAATCATGGAGCGCAATTTAGTAGTACAGGAACTGTAACTCAAGGTCCAGCAAACCGTAATTTGACAAAATACAATACTTCGTTAAGTGGAAGTACATTAAGAATTTATTCTTAATATTTTTTGAATTTTCAAAAAATTAAATAAGGGATTAATAACCATTTAAATAAAAAATGAATAAAAAAGTAAAAATAATTTTTGCTTCGCTGATTGTAATATCGCTTTTTGGATTATTAGGGTATAATTATATTATGCATGGAGGCGAAAGAAATTTAGCTACTGAAAAAACCGATTTTACAGTTACTTCCTCAAGAATTACTTCTGAATTTACAAAAGATATAGATGCATCTAATAAAAAATACCTAGAAAAAGCTGTTGCAATAACAGGAGCTATTACTAGTATGAATGCAACTGAGGTTATAATAGCCAATAGTATTATTTGTAACTTAAAAACACACAATTCTTCAATTAAAAAAGACCAAACTGTAACTGTAAAAGGGAGAGTTGTAGGTTATGATGATTTAATGGGTGAATTAAAACTGGATCAATGTTTTATAATAATTAATAATTAAATTAAATGAGAATGAAAAACTTTTTAGGTTTTGTGTTTATGTTTTTTATGGTTGGAAATGTCTTTGCACAAGATGATTTGTTAAATCAGTTAGATACTGTTAAATCCAAAGAAAAGCAAATTGAAACGTCCGCTTTCAAAGGATTACAAATAGTAAATATGCAATCTACAAAATTACCGGCAAAAGGAGAATGGTATATGGTTGTTTCACACCGTTTCGGAGATTTGACTAAAGGTCTTGATAATTTTTTCGGATTGGATAATGCATACACAAAAATTGGTGGAATTTATGGAGCTACTGATTGGTTATCATTAGGTTTTTCAAGGCAAACTTACAATAAAACGTATGAGTTAACTGCAAAATATAAATTAGCAAATCAACAAACAAATGGTTTTCCAGTGACTATTGTGGGCTATAATACTATGGATATCAATAGTGCTTTGAAAACTTCTCAATATCCTTATTTAAAATTCAATAACAGATTAGCTTTTACAACACAAATACTAATTTCAAGAAAGTTTTCAGAAAAGTTTTCATTCGAAATAGCTCCTATTTATGTTCATAAAAATTTATTTGAGGCAGGACTAGACCAAAAAGATCTTTTGCTTGCAGGTGCAGGTGCAAGGTATAAAATTGCTAAAAGATTGAGTTTGAATCTCGAATATGCAGCACGAGTAAATATGCCCGAAAACTTTGTATCTCCCTATCATAATCCTCTTTCAGTTGGTCTTGATATTGAAACTGGCGGACACGTTTTTCAACTGGTTTTCTCAAATAGCCAACCTATGAATGATGTTGCAGTATTTTCTAATGCTACTGGTAATTGGAATGGTGGAAGTCTTTATTTTGGATTTAATATGTACAGAGTTTTTTAAAAGTTAAAAGAATAAATTATGAAAAAGATCAAAATATTTTTAATGATTATCGGGACTGTATTTATTGTTTCATGCGAATCGAATTCTTATGATCAGATTTCTGTGCCTGTTACTAATCCAACTTATGTTGCAAATGTAAAACCAGTGATAACAGCAAATTGTACCGGTTGCCACTCAGGAGGTCAATCACCTAATTTAGCAACTTATGACCAGTTAAAGACAGCTATTGTAGACGGAAACGTAATATGTAAAATAGATGGATCATGCGGCTCAATAATGCCTACAAGTGGCAAAATGCCTCAAGGAACAATAGATATGATTAAATTATGGACTGCTAATGGGTTTGTAAATCAATAAAAAAATATGAAAAAAATAGCGTTTTTAGGATTGTTGGTTTTTACTGGAAACGTGATGTTTTCTCAAAAAATAATGACACGTACTGGAGAAATAAAATTTGAAGCATCAATGCCTGCTTTTGAAGAAATAGCAGCTAAAAACAATACTGTATCGTGTATTCTTGATGAGTCTACAGGAGATTTCGTAGCGTTAGCTTTGATAAAAGCCTTTATGTTTAAAGCCCCTTTAATGGAAGAGCACTTTAATGAAAATTATATCGAATCGTCTAAATTTCCTAAGTCAACTTTTAAAGGGAAAATTTTGAATTTTGATGCTTCAAAATTATCGGCTGCAAAAACAGTTTATGATTTAGAAGGAGATTTAACTTTGCATGGCGTTACTAAGAAAATTAAAACTAAAATTACTTTAGTTGGAACCGCAGATAAAGTTAATGTAACCAGTAATTTTTCAGTAAAACCAAAGGATTACAATATTGATATTCCAAGTCTTGTGAAAAATAAGATTGCTGAAAATGTTAAAATTGCAATTAATTTTATACTTCAACCAAAATAGATTTATTTTATTTAAATGATAACTCCATCTGTTTCTTGGCAGATGGAGTTTTTTTATAAATAGAAAAGTGCTATATCACATATTCATCGGCAATACTTAATGCCTGAGAAATAATGGCTAAGCCTTCATCAATTTGTTTTTCATTAATCATTAAAGGTGGAGCAATAAAAATATAACCCCAACGCACAAAGGTGTACAATCCTAATTCTCTTAATTTGGCACCTACTTTATTCATAATTTCCATTTCAGAGGCATTAGCATTGAAAGGAGCCATCAATTGATACGGTTCTTTGCTTTTTACAACATCTAAACAACCCAATAATCCCTTGTTTCTAAAGTCACCTATTGAAGGATGTTTTGCACGCATTTCGTTGATGCGTTTCTCCATGTAAACACCCATTTTATTGGTGTTTTCTATTAAGTTGTCACTTTCGTAAATATTGACTACAGCCAGTGAAGCAGCCAAAGAGACTGGGTGTGAATTATAAGTTAATCCCAACCATAAAGGAGAATCGTCGAATTTTGCGGTAATTTTATCCGAAACCATTAAACAACCTAACGGAAGATAAGAAGAAGTTAACCCTTTTGCCATACAAATCATATCAGGCACAATATCGCTATGTTCAAAACCAAACCATTTTCCGGTTCTTCCAAAACCACTCATCACTTCGTCAGCAATAAATAGAATTTCATATTTTTCACATAATGCTTTAATACCTTTTAAATATCCTTTTGGATAATGAAGGCAACCGGAGGAACCGCTTTCCCCTTCGAAAATAAAGGCCGCAATGGTATGACTGCCTTCATAACGAATAATTCTTTCTACTGAATCCAAGCTCCATTTTAATCTTGTTTCCTCATCTTGATCACTTAGACCATAAAAATCATAAGGATCGTCAAGATGAAAAATATTTGTCGATTGTTGAGCATCAGTATATTGTTTTCTGGGATCACCGCCCACCGTCATACTTGCTGATGAATTTCCATGAAAACCTCTGTATCTGCCAAATATTTTATGTTTTTCAGTATATAAACGGGCTAGTTTTATTGCATTTTCAATAGATGAAGCACCACAAAGTGTGAAAAAAGCTTTGTTTAAATCTCCGGGACAAATGGATGCTAATTTTTTAGCTAATTTGGCTCGGATTTCGGTGGTACAAGAAGGCGTTACATAACTTACTTTTTGCATTTGTTCAACTACTGCATCCGTAACACGCGGGTCGCCATGACCTATATTCACCGACATTAATCCGCTGGAGAAATCAATAATTTTTTTGCCGCCTGTTTCATATAAATAAACACCTTTGGCTCTTTCGATTGGAATAGGATTTACATTTTTTTGGGCAACCCAAGTAAACAAGCTATATTGTTTACTATCATTTATTATTTGGTCTTTAGTCAACATGCTTTTATTTGTATAGTTTTAGTTTAGTGTACAACAAGATCATAGCTGTAAAGATATTCGTCTCTTATGAATCCCATTTTGTGATAGAGTCCTTGTGCTGTAATGTTGTTTTTAGCTGTTCTCAATCGAATTAAATTAGAACCTAATTCTTTTGCCAAATCAACGGTTTTTAGAACTAATTGTTCTCCAATTCCTTTCTTTCGAATACTTGAATCAACAAATAAATCGTTTAAAATCAGTATTTTATTTAATGCTAAAGAAGAAAAAGTGACATATATTAAAGTGAATCCGATGGCTTTTTCTTTATTATCTTCATCAAAAGCTAAAAAAATAATGGCTTCGTTATTTTCTATTCGTTCTTTTAAATATGTTTTGTGTTTTTCATAATCAGATGGTTTTTTATAGAAAACCAAATATTGATCAAACAATAGCGTCAATTGATCCAAATCTTGTAAAGTAGCTTTTCGTATCATAATTGTTTATTTTTTAAATGGTTTGAATATTAAAAATACAAATTATTATTATTTAATTTTCATCTGTCAACAATTTTGGGGGGGCACAAGATTTTTTGAATTTAGATTTAACTCATCCAGTTTGTACCCGCTTCAGGATTCCATTTTGTGGTGATTTTCTTTTCTTTGGTAAAAAATCCAATGGCACTTTTTCCTGTAATATCTCCTGATCCAAATCTCGATTCATTCCATCCGCCAAAACCAAAAGGTTCTCTGGGAACAGGCACACCAATATTTACACCGCACATTCCTGCTGAAGCATTTTCAATAACATAATTTGCTAAACCACCACTTTGTGTAAATACGGAACAGGCATTTCCATATGGATTGGCATTTTCAATTACCAAAGCTTCGTAAATCGTGTTAACGCGAATAATGGTTAGAACTGGTCCAAAGATTTCTTCTTTTGCTACAAGCATATCGGCAGTTGCGTAATCTATAATAGTTGGCCCAACATAAAAACCATTTTCTTTTCCGGGAACAATAGTGTTTCTACCATCCAAAATGATTTTGGCACCTTGTTGTTCAGCTTCAATGATATAAAACTCAATTCTTTCTTTGGCCGTTTTCGAAATCACAGCACCTAGTGTTGTTCCGCATTCAATTTTATTGGCATCGTCGATTAATTTGTCTAGAATAGCATCGCAATTTCCAACAGCTATTAAAGTAGCTGCTGCCATACAGCGTTGTCCTGCACAACCACTCATGGAAGCCACAATATTTGATGATGCCATATCAGGATGCGCATCCGGAAGAAGAATGATATGGTTTTTTGCTCCGCCAAGGGCTAAAACTTGTTTCAAATTATGACTTGCTCTTTGATACACTATTTTTGCCACTTTCGTAGAACCCACAAAAGTGATGGCATGGATATCTGGATGATCACAAAGGTCTTCAACAGTAGATTGTGTACCATTTATAATATTGAATAAACCATCTGGAAGACCGGCTTCTTTCAATAGTTTTGCTGTATATTGACTGCTGATTGGTACTGCTTCGGATGGTTTCAAAATAAAAGCATTACCCAATGCGATTGCATTTGCAATGGTCCAATGTGGGACCATAGTTGGGAAATTAAAAGGGACAATTGAAGCCACAATTCCTAATGGTAATTTAGTAGAGGAGCAATAAACACCTTTACTGACTTCCATATTTTCTCCATTTACAAATTGTGGTAGTGAACAGGCAAATTCTGTCAGTTCAATCGCTTTGTCAATTTCGGCTTCGGCTTCACTATGAATTTTTCCGTTTTCACGATAAATAATTTCGGTTAATTCAGTACTGTTTTGCTCCAGTAATTGTTTGTATTTATAGAAAACTTGCACGCGTTCTTTTAAGGTGACTTTTTGCCAGGCTTTTTGTGCTTTTTGAGCAAAACCAATAATTTCATTCAAATCTTCTCTTGTGGATTCTTTGAAAGTAGTTAATTTATTTCCGTCTAAAGGAGATATAACAGTATGAATTTTGCTGGAGCTTCCGGATTTAAACTCACCATTTATAAAGTTTTTTACTTCATCAAATACCATAATTATACTTTTTTATTTTTTTCAAATATAGACTATTTAGTAAAACGCAATAATATTTTTTGCATATATTGAAAATATTGTTAGATTTACAAAATAATTAGTCATATATTAATTTATTTACAAATTTTAATGATTGAGACTAAGTATGAGTTTAAATACTAACCAGTTTAAATTATTCTATTAACCAAAAACAAAATCAATGAAATCAATTTCAACCATTATTGGAGTCGTCTTGCTATTTCTAGCGACACTTTGTTATTTTATCAATTGGCATGCTTTAGTTCCGGCATTTATAGTATTAGGAATTGCAATTATTACAAGAAAGGCGTTAGAGCCTTTAATTATAGGTTGTGCAGTTGGTTTTATTTTATTAGCCATGCAAGGCGGATCTAAAGAATTTTTTCCTGAAGGAGAAGGTATGATTTTTCCTTTGAATATGTTTGACGGTATGTTTTCTTCTATTTCTAGAGATGCTCATGATCAAGGATTGATTTGGGTAATCTTAGTTTGTATATTATATGGTGCATTTGTGCAATTGTTAGTAGCTTCCGGAGGAATTAATGCAGTAGGAAAATATTCTGAAAATCATGTAAAAACAAAGAAGCAATCACTTATTATGACTTATTTTCTTAGTTTGTTCTTTTTTCTGGATGATTATTTAAGCGCGTTATCTATTGGAAATACAATGCGACCAATTACTGATAAATTTGGCGTTTCAAGAGAAAAATTAGCTTTAGTTTTAAGTTTTGTATGTGTGCCGTTAACTATAATTTTTCCAATTTCGACTTGGACTATTTTTTATGGGACTCAAATAGCATCAATTGAAGGAGGTGTCTTAAATAGTGCTGGAAAAGTAATAACAAGCCCTATTGAAGCATTTTTGGGAACAATTCCTTATAATTTTTCAGCTTGGATTTCTTTAATTTTGGGGGCTTTAGTAGTATTTCAGTTAATACCGGATTCAAAAGCAATCAGGGAAGCTGAGGCAAATGTGAAAGTAATTGATGCTGATGTTGTAAAAGTTAAGAAAAAACCTGCGAGAGAAGGGAAGTTAGTATATTTTATTTTGCCATTGGTTATTTTAATCTGGTGTACTATTTTTCCTTATCCGTATGATTCGGAATATTGGGGTAGCGTAACGTTCTCCTCTGAATCAATTTTCAGTAGTATCGATGCGCTTCGTGGAATAGCCACTGCTTGTGTTTTTACGTATTTATTTTATTTATTATTAGGAGTAATAAAATTCAATAAAATATCTAACAACTTTGTTAAAGGGATGGAATCGATCACTTTTGTGTTAGTTGTTTTAGGAATGACTTATTTATTAAAAGATGTTCAAAACGGATTAGGATTTAATGAATTTGTAGCAGAGAAATTACAAGGAATTAGCTGGTTGAATAGTGCGACACTTCCTTTTGTTGTTTTTGCATTAGTAGCATGGATTTGTTGGGCTACAGGTTCAAACTGGGGAATATATGCGATTTTAGTTCCAACGACTGCTATTTTATCACGTACAATAGGAGCTGATTTTTGGTTAACCCAAGGAGCGTTGGCTTCTGGAACTGTTTGGGGAGCTGCAGCTTGTTTTTTCTCGGATAATAGAGTTCTTACGGCGCAATCTTGTAAAATAGATATGATGAAACACGGTATTTCACAATTCCCATATCAATTAGTAATATTTGGAATATCATCAATATTGTATTTGATAGCAGGATTCATTTTGTAATAACATAAATCTATGATTTGTAAAAAGATTTTAGACAATCAATTTCTGATACGGAATACAACTCAAGACGATGTTATTGAAATGGAATATCTTCAATCACAATGTTATCCAACGTTGTATCAATCGGTGATATTGGATAGGAATCATTTTTCGAATCATATAAAAATATTTCCAGAAGGTCAAATAGTAGAGAAAAAAGAAGGGAAGATTGTTGCATCTGCAAGTACTTTCAGATGCAATTTTCCCAAACACGATAGTACTTTTTTGGAAGAAACAGATAATTTATGGCTTACTAATTTTCAAATACCGAATGGCGATTGGATGTATGGTATTGATATGGGTGTGTTGCCGGAATACAGAGGTTTAGGACTTTGTAAAGAAATGTATAAAGTGCGCATGAAGTGTGTAAAAACCTTGGAATCAAAGGACAAATTATTGCAGGAATGACCATTGGTTACGGAAAAGTAAAAGATAAAATGACCATTGCAGAATATTGTGAAGTATTGTAGAAAAAAGAATTTACTGATCTAACCATTAGTCCACAGCAAAATGTTGGTTTTAGATGGATAAGGCCTTTATACAATTATATCAATGACCTGGAGGCGGGATATGCCAGTATTTTAATGTACTATCCGGTCAATGAAAATTATAGTTTATAATTTTCTGCAAAAAAAAAAGAATAATTAAGTTAGAATAAAATTAAATAAAAAAAATGGGAACTCAAATTAAAAAAGTATCAGAAATTCCTGGACCAAAGAGTAAAGAAATGTTAGCAAGAAGAGCTGCTGCTTTACCTGCCGGTTTAGGAAAATCTACTGAAGTGGTTGTTGAAAAGGCTGAAGGCGCTTTAGTGTGGGATGTAGATGGAAATCAATTGATTGATTTTGCAGGAGGAATTGGAATGGTAAATTTGGGACATAGGCCTCAAGTAGTTGTAGATGCCATAAAAGACCAAATGGATAAATACCTGCATACTGGAGCATTGGTAACTACTTTTGAACCCTATTTAGAGTTTGCAGAATTACTTAACAAAATTACTCCTGGAGATTTTTCTAAAAAAACATTATTGGCTTGTTCTGGATCTGAGGCAGTCGAAAATGCAGTTCAAATAGCAAGATATTATACGAAAAGACCTGCAGTTATTTGTTTCGAAGGAGCCTATCACGGTAGAACATTACTTACATTGAGCTTAACCAGTAAATACGCTTTATTTAAAAAGGGGTTTGGTAGTTACGCCCAGGATATTTATCGTTTTCATTCTCCAAATGTATATCGTAAACCAGATAATTTCACAGAAGAAGAATATATTGATTTTTGTATCGAACGTTTCGACCAGAACTTAATTTCACATGTAGATCCTTCTTCGGTTGCAGCAATTATTATCGAACCGGTTCAAGGTGAAGGTGGTTTTATTCCGGTTCCAAAACGTTTCTTGGAAAAAATCAGAAAAGTTTGTGATGAACACGGTATCGTTTTTATTGCTGATGAGGTTCAGGCAGGAGCTGGTAGAACTGGAAAATTCCTTTCTATTGAACACAGCGGTGTGATTCCTGATATGGTAACTATGGCAAAATCAATAGGTTCAGGATTGCCAATTAGTGCTGTAACCGGAAGAGCTGATATTATGGACGCACCGCATTTAGGTGGTGTAGGAGGAACCTATTCTGGAAGTCCAATTGCTGTAGTTGCTGCACTTGAAACAGTAAAACAAATTAACACTCCAGAATTTTTAGCAAAATCAGTTCATGTGGGTGATGCCATTAGAACACGGTTAAACGCTATGGCAGATAAATTTTCTTGCATTGGTGATGTTCGTGGATTAGGTGCAATGTTGGTAGTTGAATTTGTAAAAGATAAAAAAACCAAAGAGCCTGATATGGATTTTGCGATGGCAGTAATCAAAAAATCAGTTTCGAATGGATTGATTTTAATCAGAGCAGGATTATACACCAATTGTATTCGTTTTTTACCTCCAATTGTTATCACAGACGAACAATTGCACGAAGGATTAGATGTTATTGAAAATGCTATTCAAGAAGTATTGAACGAAACAAAATAATTTAGACGAAAGTCTTAAAGTCGAAAGTCATAAAGACGTAGTTCGATATTTAGACTTTATGATATTAGATTTTATGACTTTTAAACTGATATATAATGCCAATATTATTACTATGGATTCTGCTTTTGCAAAAGCGGATTCCATGGTAATTAACCATTTGGGAAAAATAGAAGCTATTGGAACTGAAACTGAATTGCGAAATCAATTTGGTTCTTTTTCCAATGAATTTGCTTTTAATGGACAAACAGTTGTTCCGGGGTTAAATGATGCGCATATTCATGTTTGGAAAATTGGACATCTTCGTACGTATATGTTGGATGTTCGGGGTATAAAATCCATTGTGGAATTCAAAAAATTATTAAAAGAGTTTGCCAAAAAAAATCCGAATTCCGAATGGATTATGGCTCGTGGAATTAATGAAATGGTACTCGAAGAAAAGAGATTGCCAACCAAAGAAGATTTAGACGAAATTATTTCTGACAGACCTGTTTTTGTAATCAGAACTTGTGCTCACATTGGAATTGCCAATTCAAGAGCCATAGCAATTTCGGAAGTTGATGAAACTACTGAAGTTCCTTTTGGAGGAGAAATTCGCAAAAATAAAGATGGAAGCCTGCAAGGTATTTTTACCGAAAGAGCGTTGGGATTAATAATGAATACTATTCCTCCATTTACTTTCGAAGAATATAAAAAGATGATTCTGGAAGCGCATAAGTATTTATTGAGTTTAGGAATTACAAGTGCCACTGATCCGGCTGCGAATGAAGAATTATTGGCTGCTTACATTAAATTGGATCAAGAAGGTTTGTTGAAAGTGCGAATGAATGTTTTTCCGCTTAGAATTCCGGACGGAAGCGACGAAATCCAGGTTTTACCGGAACAATACGAGTCGGAATTTTTACAAATAAAAACCGTGAAGTTTTTCTCTGATGGTGGCTTGAGTTCGGCTACAGCAGCATTGAATGTTCCTTATAAAAATACTGACGGCTATAAAGGTGTTTTGAGATTAGATTACGATAAGTTTTATCAAACAGCCAAAGAAGCCGTTGAAAAAGGATTCTCAGTTGCCACACATGCCATTGGGCATCAAGCGGTTGATTTGACTTTGAAAGTGTATCGTGATTTGTTCAAAATTGATAATACATTAAAACACAGGATTGAGCATGTTGGATTTTTATCCAATGAAAATATTAAAGATTTTAAACACATGAATATGACTGCAGCAATGCAACCCATTTTCATTTACGAATTAGCAAATAATTTCAAAAGCACTTTGCCAAACGAATTATTAGATGTGGTTTATCCTTGCAAAACGGTTTTGGATAACGGAATAAATTTAGCTTTATCTACTGATGGTCCTGTTGTAAAAGAGATTAATCCTTGGGTTAACATGGAAACAGCAGTTACAAGAAAAGCGATGGATGGATTTGTCATTGGCGAAAGCCAAAAAATAACTTTTGAGCAAGCATTACGCGCCTATACTGTAGGAAGTGCGATTGCGGATAATTTAGAAAATATAAAAGGAAGTCTTTCTCCAGGGAAATATGCCGATTTTATTGTTTTAAATAAAAATCCATTTAAATTAGACGATGTTTCTACCATTGAAGCCAATGAAACTTGGGTAAATGGAGAATTAAAATATAAATTAGGTAACTGGTCTTAGGTTCTAGGTGTTAGAATATTTGACTTCTCCATCCAAAACCTTAAACCTGAAACCCAAAACCCAGTTAAAAAATGAGCGCATTAGATGATGAATTAGATTACCAAATATTAAAACTTCTTCAAAAAGACGGGAGAATGTCGTTTACTGAAATTTCTAAAGAAATTAATGTGGCGGTGAGTACCATTAGACATCGTTATATTAACTTAATTGAAGATGGAACGTTAAAAATAATTGGAAGGGTCGATCCTAATAAAATTGGTTTTAATGCTTATGCAAGTGTTTTGATTTCGGTTAAACCAAAATCATATATGAAAACCATTTTTGAGGAATTAGCAAAATTGCCTGAAATTAGTTTCTTGGCATCTGTTTCAGGGGATTATGATATTGAAGCCAATATTATGTGTCGTGATATGGAACATTTGAATGCATTATTAGGAGATAAAATTCATGCGATGGAAGGTGTTTTTGATACTAAAACAAATATGTATATGAAAATTTACAAATTCGCGCAACCCGATTTAGAATTAGCAAAATTATCAAGCAAGCAAAATGAATAATACAGACAAATTATACGAAAGAAGAAAAAAAAGTGTTCCAAACGCTTTAGGAATTTTCAATCCATCCAGCATTCAATCTGCCAAAGGAGCCATTATTATTGATGTCGATGGTAGAGAATTGATTGATTTTGCAGGAGGAATTGGGGTGAATAATGCAGGACACAGTGTGCCAGAAATTATTGAAGCAATCAAAAGTCAAGCGGATAAATTCATTCATGCTTCCTTCAATGTTTCTGTTTACGAACAATATTTAGACTTAACGGAAAAATTGTGTGAGATTTTACCACATGGTGAATCTACTAAAGCAATGCTTACGTTATCGGGTGCTGAATCAGTTGAAAATGCCATTAAAATTGCTCGTGCCGTAACTGGAAAATCAGGAATTATCTGTTATGATGGTTCCTTTCATGGACGTACAATGATGGCGATGACTTTGACATCCAATGTGAAATACAAAGAAGGTGCCGGACCTTATGCTCCTGAAGTATATCGTCTTGAATTTCCGTATTACAAACCGAGTATGAGTGCCAGAATGACCTCAGATGAGTTTGATGATTTGATGATTATGAAGTTGTATAAAACTTTTTCATCAACCGTTTCAGTGAGTCAAACGGCTGCAATTATCTTGGAATTAGTACAAGGTGAAGGTGGTTTTACGGTTGCTTCCAAAAAATACGTTCAATATTTGCGTAAATTCTGTACCGAAAATAACATTTTCTTGATTTTTGATGAGGTGCAATCCGGTTTTGGGCGTACCGGAAAATGGGCTGCTTTTGAACATTATGGTGTAACTCCAGATTTGTCTACTTGGGCAAAATCTATGGGGGGCGGAATGCCTATTGGTGCTGTTATTGGAAAACAGGAAATTATGGATGCCGTTAAACCAGGACTTATTGGCGGAACGTATTTAGGGAATCCTTTGAGTTGCGTGGCTTCATTAGCAAGTATTAATTACATGCAAAAAAATAACATCAATGCGGCTGGCGAAAAAGTAGGACAAATTGTTCGAGAAAAATTCAACCAATTACAGGCAAAATATCCAAAAAATATTACGGATGTCCGTGGATTAGGAGCTATGTTAGCTATAGAATTTTTTAATCCAAAAACTAAAATGCCTGATGGTGATGTCGCAAAGGCTATTGTCAATAAATGTTTAGAGAAAGGATTGATTGTAATCACTTCTGGAACCTACGGAAATTGCATCCGAATTTTAAGTCCATTATTTATAGAAGATGAAATTTTAGAAAAAGGCTTGTCTATTTTGGAACAAACAATAGAAGAAATACTATCATGAGAAAACATGATTAAGTAATTAAAAAAACAGAGACCATATTCTAATAATAGTAGTAAAAATAAAATTTGAACCATGTAAGAAATATAAGTTCATTTAAACTGATCAGATAATAACTCTGGATTATATGTTCTTATATTTCTTACATGGTTGGTTTATTTTAATATGTTTTTCTATCTCTTTAAGCTTTAAATGAAAATATAAGTTTTTAAAATACTTTAAATAATAGAATATTAATAAAAAGGGAGCTATGTTTTTTAGTTTATCCAATAACCAAAAAACTCAACGCCAAAAACTAAAATTTTTTAAATGAGAAAGCAATATATAAATGGAGCATGGTGCGACGCAATTGATGGCGCAACTTGGGATCTACAAAGTCCGGCTACCGAAGAAATAATTGATAAAGTCCCTTTTGGAAACATTGCTGATTGTACGTTGGCAATTGTTGCTGCTGATGCTTCTTTTAAAGAATGGAAAAGTACGACACCTTATTTTAGAGCTGAAATATTAAAAAAAGCAGCTAATTATATTCGGACAAATGTAGAAATTTTTGCAAAGGAAACTTCATTGGAGACTGGAAAACCAATGCTGGAATCAAGAGGAGAATGGCAAGTTTCGGCTAATCTTTTCGAATGGTTTGCTGAAGAAGGAAAAAGAAATTACGGCCGAGTAGTTCCTACGAACAGAGCCGATAAAAGAGCGATGGTTATTTATCAGCCACTAGGGGTTGTGGGAGTAATTACGGCTTGGAATTTCCCAGCTTACAATCCTGCACGTGCTGTTGCAGCTGCTTTGGCCGCTGGTTGTTCTGTAGTTATGAGAGGTTCAGAATTTACGCCTTTGTCAAGTTTTAATTTGGCTACAGCCATACACGAAGCCGGAATTCCTAAAGGAGTTTTCAATTTAATCAATACAGAACCGGTTTCTACCGGAACTGAAATGATTGATAATCCTTTATTGAAAAAAATAAGCTTTACAGGAAGTACCCGAGTGGGGAAAATATTAATGGATGGCGCTTCAAAAACGTCAACTAAATTGTCTCTGGAGTTAGGTGGAAATGCGCCAGTAATTATCGATAAAGATGTAGATATAGATGTAATTGCTCATCAAGCTTTGGTTGCCAAATTGAGAAATTGCGGTCAGGTTTGTGTTTCACCACAACGGTTTTATGTTCATGTAGACATTTTTGAGCAATTCATAACTATTGTGAAAGATGATATTTCAAAATTGAAAACAGGAATTAACGGTGGTGATATCGATTTTCTGGGTCCGCTTATCAATAAAAAACAACAGGAACATTCCTTGACTATGCTTGAAAAAGCGAAAAGAGAAGGTGGAACAATTCATATTGGCGGCGAACCTGCAGAAAAAGGGTTTTTTGTACATCCGGCATTGATTGAAGCGAGACAAAGTCAATCTTTTATCAAAACGGAAATGTTTGGACCATTGATGATTGTAATTCCTTTTGAAACCAAAGAGCAAGTTATCGAATGGGCAAACGATACCGAATATGGCTTGGCTTCCTATGCTTTTACGAATCATATAAAAACGGCTAATTTTTATGCCGAAAATCTTGAATTTGGAATGGTAGGAATTAATGAATGGGCTCCTCAAGGAACTGAATTGCCATTTTCAGGTTGGAAAAGTAGCGGAATAGGCCATGAGTCTGGTTCAGAAGGATTAAAAGAATATATGGAATTAAAATTAATCAGTTACGGCAATATGTCATAGAAGTCTTAAAGTCGAAAGTCATAAAGTAAAAATTTTTATTAGTCTTTCAATTTTTAAATCTTTCAAATCATTTAATTACAAATACATGAAAAAAGAAATTTTAGGTAAATACACTTTACAAACGCCTTTGCCGGAACATGCCAAACAGCAAGCGGAATTACAAGAAATTGTTTTTCCTACTTTGTCTGCTGAAGAATTAATTACTGAAGAAAAATATAAGAGACACTTGAAGATTTTTCCTGAGGGACAATTTATTGTTTTGGACGGAGATAAAGTAATTGCCTCTTGTACAACTTTGCTTCAAAATTATCACAAAGGGCATCATACTTTTTTGGAAATTTCAGATGATTTATGGTTGGGAACTCACGATCCTAAAGCTGATTGGATTTATGGGTTGGATGTTTCTGTTCATCCGGATTACCAAGGAAAAGGTATTGGAAGAGAAATTTATAATGCCCGTCAGGATGTGGCCAAAGCATTAGGTTGCAAAGGACAAATGACGGCTGGAATGCCTATTGGTTATGACAAAGTAAAAGATCAAATGACTATTGCGGAATATTGTGATAAATTAATCAAAGGAGAAATTATTGACCCAACTGTTACGGCTCAAACCAAATGCGGATTCATTCTGGTGGAACCATTATTCGATTATTTAGATGATCCTAGAAGCGGAAATTGTTCGGTGTTGATGTATTGGCCTTTGGATCCTAGTACTAAATTAAGCGAGAACCATTAAAAAAGTGTTCAGTGTTCAGTCGTAATGGAGTTCTGTCAAAGAACTTTAAACGTGCAACATTAAACTTTAAACAAAAAACAAAATGATATTCAAATCAATAAATCCATTTTCAAGAGAAATTATTGCGGAACACGAAGTGTTGACGAACGCACAATTGAATCATAAATTGGAGTTATCAGAAATTGCTTTTAAAAATTGGCGAAATACGTCTTTTCAGGAAAGAGCTGATAAAATGAAAAAACTGGCTAATATTCTGAGAGAAAATAAAGACGAATTAGGTTTGTTGATTACTAATGAAATGGGTAAAATTTTATCCGAAGGAATTAGTGAAGTCGAAAAATCAGCAGGAAATTGTGACTTTTATGCAGATAATGCAGAGAAAATGCTGAAAGATGAAAAGTACGATACCCCTTTTACAAGCATGTCTGTCTATGACCCGATAGGGGCTGTTTTTGCGATTATGCCTTGGAATTATCCTTTTTGGCAAGTATTACGTTACGCTGCGCCTGCAATTATGGCTGGGAATGTGACACTTTTAAAGCATGCTCCAAACGTTATTGGCTGTGCCAAAGCTATCGAAAATGCATTTTTGGAAGCTGGTTTTCCAGAAGGTGTTTTCCAACAAATAACCATTGATATTGCTCAAGTCGAAAGTGTAATCGCTTCAGATATTGTACATGGAATTACATTGACTGGTAGTGAAATGGCTGGTTCTTCTGTGGCTTCATTGGCTGGAAGGCATATAAAAAAATCAGTTATGGAGTTGGGAGGTTCAGATGCATTTATTGTTTTGAATGATGCCGATATTGAAAAAGCTGCGACTGTTGCTACTCAATCCAGAATGTTAAATGCTGGTCAAGCTTGCATTTGTGCTAAACGTTTTATTGTTACTGAAAAAGTAGCGGATGAATTTGCTGCCCTTTTTGCCCAAAAAGTAAATGCTTTACATCAAGGAAATCCTTTGCGGGACGGAATTAATATGGGACCATTGGCCCGATTGGATTTGGCTGAAAAACTAAGCCATCAATTAGAAAAATCATTACAGCAAGGAGCGAAATTAGTAGTAGGAGGAGAGCGAGAAAATTGTAATTTCCAACCCACATTAATTGATTTTGTGGATGCTAATAATATTGCTTTTCAAGAGGAAACTTTTGGTCCATTGGCTACAATTATAAGAGTCAAAGATGAAAATGATGCAGTCACTATTGCTAACAATCATAGATACGGTTTAGCATCGGCTATTTGGACGGAAGATCGTGAAAACGGATATAGATTAGCGCGAAAAATTGAAGCTGGAAATGTTTTTATAAATTCATTGGTACGTTCTGATTCCAGAATTCCTTTTGGAGGGACAAAAAAATCAGGGTATGGAAGAGAATTGTCAGAAGTTGGTATCAAAGAATTTATGAATATGAAATCGGTAATTATCGAATAATTAGAATAATAATAAACGAATTAAAATTAACCAAAAAATGAAAAAAGCAGTATTAATTTTGGCATTAATGTTAACAAGTGGTTTGACATTTGCACAAGACACACCAGTTACTACAGCTACGGCTGAACTAGAAGCTCCAGAACCTAAATTTACAGCAGCAGTAGATGTTGTATACCCTTATTTGTGGAGAGGTATAAAATATTATGGAGATAAAGTAGCTTTTCAGCCATATATAGAATATGCTGTTACCGATAAATTGTCTGTTGGAGTATGGGCTACAACAAATTTTTCTAATGCAGCCGATGCTTACAATGAGTTTGATTGGAATATTGCCTATCAAGTATCTCCTGTTGTGAAAGTAATGTTGAGTGATTACTATTGGCCGGCAACTAAGAAGGCTCATGAGGAGGATAGTTCAAATTCAAGAGATGGTTATTTTGATTATTCTGAGGGTTCTGCCCAAACTTTAGATTTTTCAGTAATGTTTGATTTTTCTGAAAAAGGGGTGCCATTGGATTTTCAATGGAATACTATTGTAGGAGGAAATGATTATAAATATGATGATAATGAGAATCCGACTACTAGAGCTTTTTCTAGTTATGCTGAAATAGGATATACGTATTCTTTAGAAAGTGCTGGTTTGGATATTAGACCTTTTGTTGGAGCTGTAGTTATTAATGGAGGGTATTATGGTGTTGATGCTAGTGGTAAACCAGGATTTACTTTCTCGAATGTGGGTGTAAATATTGCTAAAGAGTTAAAAATAACAGATAAATTTAGTTTACCGATTTTTGTTCGATATACAAATAATGATTATGGTATTCAAAAATTTGATGCCAATGATAATTTAACTAAAACGATTAGAAATTTCTTTTCAGCGGGTGTGACTTTTAATATTAAATAGTTTTATTTTCTATGAAAAATACTTCTTATTGTAATAGTTTAATAATGTAATAAAAAAATCGCCCTAAGGCGATTTTTTTATTTTAGAATCTCAATTGATACACTTCGTCTAAATCTTTTTCTGAACTGATATTTACTTTTAAATCAGTTACAAAACCAGAATTTAAACCGTAAACCCAACCATGCAGTGTTAAATCTTGTCCATTTTTCCAAGCTGACTGAACAATAGAAGTTTTGGCTAAATCAAAGACTTGTTCTTTTACATTAATTTCAACAAAAGTATTGAATCGTTCTGTTTCATCAGTAATTGAATTTAAATACTCATCATGTAATCGATAAATATTTTTTATATGTCGGATCCAGTTGTCAATAATACCAATGGAATCATTACCCATGGCAGCCTTTACTCCACCACAACCATAATGCCCACACACAAGTACATGTTTTACTTTCAAAACATTTACTGCATAATCCAATACACTCAGCATATTCATATCAGTATGAACTACCATGTTGGCAATATTTCTATGGACGAAAACTTCACCTGGTTTAGCACCAACTATTTCATTAGCAGGAACTCTACTGTCAGAGCAGCCAATCCATAATAAAGGAGGTGTTTGTCCTTTGGCTAAATCTTCAAAATAATTTGGATCGTTAGCTAGTGAGGTTTCGACCCATTTTTTGTTATTATCTAATATTTTTTTATAAAAATCGCTCATTTTTTTGTTTTGTTAAATTTTAATAATCCCTCATTAAGAGATTTCGTTAAAGATTAATTACTTAAGAAAATCCTCAGGAAGAATTTCCCTTTTGATAGTTTTCCTTTTTGCGGCATCATAATAATGTTCAAAAGTAACTTTGTTTGGCGTTTCTTCAGTGTTTTCTAACTGATAAGCTTTTTTGAATCCTCTAAGTTTCACTTTTATATGATCCTCTTTGGCTCTTGTGGTTTTAAATTCATAGATTAAATCTAAAATATCATGGGCAATATAGACAGTGTCTGTTGCATCAATAATTACTTTTGAGTTTTCTGGAATATCATTCAATGTAGATTTTATTGCCGCTTTATTCAAGAAAGACACTTCTTGAGCTAAATCAATATGAATGACATCACCATCTGCATATTCTTCTTTTCTAAAATGATACGCTCGTTTCAAGTTTCCTTTTAAAACAAATATGATACTAATGATGATTCCCAAAGCCACTCCTTTTAATAAATCAGTAAATACAACTGCCAATAATGTAGCAATAAAAGGTATAAATTGGTATTTTCCTTTTTCCCAAAAGTGCTTGAATATTGATGGTTTAGCCAATTTATATCCTACTAATAGTAATATGGCTGCTAATGTTGCTAATGGAATTTTATTTAAGATTAATGGAATAGTTACAACACTTACCAATAATAAAAGGCCATGAATAATAGTTGACATTTTCGATTTAGCTCCTGCATTATTATTTGCAGAGGTACGTACAATCACAGATGTTAGTGGTAAACCGCCTAAAAGAGAACTCACCATATTTCCAATTCCTTGAGCTTTTAATTCCACATTGGTATCTGTATAGCGCTTTTGGATATCCATCCTATCAGCCGCTTCAATACTTAATAATGTTTCTATCGAAGCAACTATAGCTATAGTAAAGGCAACAATCCAAACTTTGGAGTTTGTAATCCCGGAAAAATTTGGGGTAACAATTATTTGTTTGAATTCTTCTAAAGATGTTGGAACAGGTAATGAAACTAAATGTTCTTTGGCTATAGCAAATGAGCTATCAGCTGAAGTGAAAATTTCGTTCAAAACAACACTAATAATTACAGCCACAAGTGCTCCTGGAATCAATTTTATTTTTTTCAAAAAAGGAACTTTATCCCAAGCAATCAATATTAATAATGAAAGGATTGTGATAATTATGGAACCTAATTGAATGTAATTGAAAATACTCAATAATGCAGAAAATGTATTGCTTCCGCCTAGTTCTAAGAAGGATTGATCTCCTTCAAAATCATTGTCATAACCAAATGCATGCGGTAGCTGTTTCAGTATGATAATGATTCCAATTCCAGCTAGCATGCCCTCAATTACGTTGGTTGGGAAATAATTTGAAATAGTCCCTGCTTTGATGAATCCCAATGCTAATTGGATTAAACCTGAAATAAAAACGGCAGTTAGAAAAATATCAAAAGCACCTAAATCAGTAATTGCAGTAAGAACAATAGCTGTTAAACCAGCTGCTGGCCCCGAGACACTTAAATGGGATTTACTCAAATAACCCACAACTATTCCGCCTACAACACCTGAAATTATACCTGAAAATAACGGTGCGCCTGAAGCCATTGCAATACCTAAACACAATGGAAGTGCCACCAAAAAAACCACTAAACCTGATGCGAAATCGGATTTAAGGTTAGCAAAAAGATTGATTTTTTTTGTCATAATACCTTACTGAAATTTGAATACAAAGAATTTCATCACATTATTATAATGTGACAATTAGATTTTAAAATTTTAAAATCAATGTTGTATTAAATTTGGTCAGGAGGGGGAATAAA
>JBJOQF010000158.1:0-7137 GCA_046050185.1 Bacteroidota bacterium | reverse complement strand
GTTACACCATGTTACAGATGTTACACCATGTTACAGATGTTACACCATGTTACAGATGTTACATCATGTTACAGATGTTACACCATGTTACAGATGTTACACTCTTTTTTTTTATAAATTTTTAATTATTAGAGGGAATATAGAATAATTTAAAACCAATTATATTAATAATGTAATTTATTTAAAATTTGATTACGTTTGTTCTTTTAATCCAAAAAATGCAAATAAGTAGTTGAAGCGAAATAACCTCTCGAAAAGGTAGTCGAGGTTGAAACCTCGACTACCTGAATACTAATTTAAATTATTGATAATCAACGATTTATATTTTGATAGGTTATTTTGATTCAACTACTTATTTAAACAAAATTATTTTAAATAAAAAACATTTTTATTCAAGTTAAATAATATAATTATTTTTTTATTATTTAAATAAAAAATATTTTATGAAATATATATTTTATAAAATATTTTGCGTTTAAGTGATCACAATTATCAAGATTTGTTAGGTATTCTTTTTTTAATAACAAACATGTAAAATTTATGAGCCCAATTAAAACTAAGAAACTTCTGATATTCTTATATTGTCTAATTAATCAGTTACATATGATAGCTTTTCCGACTTTTTGGCAGGAAGTAGCGACTACCGATATTGGAGAAGATAGTCTTTTATTTCAATATTATCAACGACATACAAAGTTACTATCTCATAAAAAAATATTGGTTGTTGAGTTGAATATCAATGTTTTACAAGAAAAAACGATGTCTATATTATTGGATGGTCGTTATTTAAATGTTAATCAAGTGAGTTTTGAATACGTAAATCAAAATGTGACCGATAAAACTAATGTAAATGAATTTCAAATTTGGTTTGGTTCCTTACGCAACACAGAAAATCGCCCTGATTTTTGTTTTACCGTACAAAATGATAAAGTTGCTGGTAAATTTTTTTTTAATCATGTTCCATATACTTTGATACCACTTTACAAAAACTATCACTTATTGATTGAGCATCAACCTTTAAAATTACCTAGTATTTGTGCTTCTGATAAGGATAATTTCTTTTTTGAGGAAGGAGTAAAGTATTTTAAAAGTCCTAATGAAACTCAAAATAATCAAGATTACACATTACGAGTGTTAATTGCGTTGTCTCAAGCAGCGTTGGGTAAACTTCGTGAATATTCCGCAACTTATTCTGCAACTCATTTTGCGGAAACCACATTACAAGAAAGTAATTTGGCTTATCTCCGTGGCGAAATTCCTTTTCGTCTTAAAATAGAAATGGTAACTTATATGAGTTATTCCGAAACGGAAATGTATCGAGATTTGAATAATTTAGCAAGTGAAAAAACTCCTTTTGACCAAATTAAGCAATTAAGGACTCTGTACTCCACAGACATCCAAGTGTTGGTACGCAATAACGAGGAATATGTCGCAGGACTTTCGACTACTCGTGGACTAGGTGTAACTCATGGGAGTGCCTTCATTATTATGAGTACTGATGGGATGGCATTTACTCCGTTCGCACTAAAACATCAAATTGAACATTTGGTACAAAATGGGGGTCCGATGCGTGAATTCAGTAGCTGTAATTCTCATTTGTCGTCCCTACGTAGCAATTTTAAACAATCCTATTGTCACTTGGGACAGTATCATGCTTTCGCACGTTATGCCAATTGGTATTCGGAAGGGCGAGAACAGGAATTAACCGCCGAAAAAGATACTGTAATTCGGATAGTGGCTGCGCATCAAAATTCAAGTAGTATTGTATTACCACATTGGGATTTAAATTTTTTAGAAAAAAACCTTCGAAATGATTTCTATAACAATTTAACGCTACTGAATTTGCATGAATCTCGTGATGATCCTTTCGAGGGGATTCCTATAAAAATAAAACCCAATGAAATATCAGAACATGCTTTTGTTGAATATGTTATTACAGCAAATAGACAAGGAGTGACTATGTGCATTTCCACTTTAACAGGTCAGTTCATTCAATTTTTGGTGGACGACAGGGAACATGCTTCGGGGCAATATGTTCTTGAATGGGATGCAGGATGGCTTCCAAATGGAGTGTATTTGTGTACATTACGCGCCGGATCACAGACACGTATGACACGAATCATTGTTAATCATTAGTTTACGCTACCTAAATTTGCAAATGTGAATTGTTTAAAAAAAACAATTCACATTTATTTTTAAATTTGCACCTTTATTTTTTGACTTTTGGATAATACCTCAAAACATAAATTTCAGATTCGTAAACTATTCCATTTTCATCTAAAATATCTACTCGTTCGCGGAGTCCCAGCGGGAAATAATATATTTTCTCATGTTTGATGAGTTTATTACGCTCCCGTTGTTTGATTTCAACCAATTGTCCTTTTCTATTAAATTGTTGCCAAAGAAAATTTTTAACCGAATCTCTATCATCAAATTCCTTGTTCTCTGATTCAATGATTTTGCCCAATTGAGTAGAAATTTCTATTGTTTCAATACGATTTCCGTTGCTACGAATCTCCTGAGTTGTAATTTTACGTTTGCCAGACATGAAATAGGTATCAGTTGATGCGATAAAACCATATTGTCGTCGGCGATTGCATGGACAAGAATCAGGTTTTAGTCTCCATAAAACAGGTATTCGCAGCAATTGCAGAGTTCCCGCACGAGTGGTATCAGCATTCACAACTATCACAGCTGTAATCATTCCGCAAGAATCAAATTCTTCTATCGTCAATAATTCCGCAGAGGGGGGAGTTTGTTTATCCGCTTTAAAATGACGTATTTTGTGCAAAATACCCTTGGAGTTAAATTCGTAGTCTTTAATTTTTAAACCTTTATAAAATTCCGCTTTCACACAACCGTTTTTGTCGGCTTCGACCCGCCATACATCATTTTTGCCTTTGAGCCATCCAATACGTTGTTTAGAAATTCGCACAGTGGCTTCAGATAATCTACCTCTGACATCAAAACGGCGGGTCCATAAATCTTCACCTTCGGATTTATTGCGACGAATGACTGTAATACGTTTTTCATGTCCACTATTATACTCATATCGCCGTGTAGCCTCGCCGCGACCATTGAAGAGAATACAATTCCCCTTATCGTCAAAGGTAAAACGTTGTTCCCATTCCATAGAGTCGGCATCTACATGTGCAGACGCACTGCCTCGATAACGATACTTGGAAAGAGTTTTAACTCGGCGGACCTTAATTGAATCTTTTTCGGAATGAAAATTATCACTCAACAAAAAAGATTCAAGTTCAATAGGAGGTGTACCAGGTATAAAGGTTTGTGCCAACAAACCTGCATGTGGTAACCATGTTAAGATAAAGATTTTAACGAGCGATTTTACTGAAGAATGTATTGCCATAAGTCTCATAGTTTTATTGGAATCTCTGCAAAAATATCAACTAATTTAAAATATCGTTGAATTTATGAATTGTCACGAAGTTTTCTTGAACCAACATCCTACGATTACGTGGAGGGGAAAGTTAAAAATACTGCGGGGGAACAGTATCTAAGTAATTTAAAATCAAGATATTGAATATATTGATTATATAACTATGAAACTTCAAGGCGGTCAAAGGATATGGCTGCGTACCTACCTAAATTTAGCTACAAGAAAAAAGCCAAATTTGGAAAAGAAGATTTTTTTCGAAAAGTTATGTAAAAAAATATGAGGTTTCCTTACCATGAGAAAATGAAAATCCCACAAAAAAAGTACAATTTCTATTTATGTTTCTATTTTTTACTCAATATTGAAGAAATTTATTTAATTTGCGTTCTTTATTATCTAAATCTACAAAAATGCGCAAAACTCAAAAAAACTCGCAGAAAGTGCTTAAAATTGAAAAGATCGATTTTCAAAACAGTACGAATAGAAATAATCCTTCTAAAAAGGGTAATGATATTCGATTTGACACTCAGGAAAAAAAGGAACTACCTGTAGAGCCTACACCTAATTTGAAACAAATCATTAATTATCACCAAATAAATAAACATTTATTTTTAAGATTTTATGCTTATCCTTTAGAACGCATTTCCGAAGATATATGTGAATTAAAGCATCTTCAAGGGCTTTCCATCTTGCACTGCCAATTACGCAGTCTTCCGCCTTATATTGCCAATTTACATCAATTACGACATTTGTTTTTAATAAATAATCGGCTCACAAAATTACCAGAGGAATTAATTTTCTTGAAACATTTGCAATATTTAGATGTATCTGAGAATCAATTAATTACAATACCGAATTATTTTGAATGTTTGACAAAATTGACTGATCTTTATTTAGACAAAAATCAATTGAAAGAATTTCCTGTAAGTATTTCATTATTACATAAATTAATTCGATTAGGGTTATCGGGAAATCAATTGACAATGTTACCCAATCTTGTTTACGAGTGTACCAAATTAATTCGTTTAAATCTTGCAGATAATCGGTTGACAACTTTACCCGAAACATTAGTGCAGCTTACTAAATTGGAATGGCTAAGTTTAAGTGGCAATATTATACAATTTATTCCTCAACCAGTCTTCAAATTGCCTAAATTAGAACTTTTATTTTTGCGAAATTGTGGATTAATGGATTTACCTCAAGAATTAACTTTGATTAAGACTTTACAAGTTTTAGATATTAGTGGTAATCCATTACATGGTGGAAAGATACCAAGTGTTGTTTTTCAACTACCTCAATTAGAAGAATTAATTATCATGGATTGCGGACTTCAATATCTCATTGAAGATGATTTTTTACAACTGAAAAACTTGTGTATTATTCGTTTACAAAATAATAAAATTCGGTATATTTCACGACGATTAGCACGTATAAAGCGAGTTGAAGAATTTAATTTTTCGGGCAATCCATTAGAATATATTGCTCCTGAAATGTATCAATTGCCGTTTTTAAAACGATTTATTTTAACTGATACTCCTTTTGAGAATAAAGTAACTAAATTCAAAGAAATTACCAATGATGTACTTTTAGAAACATTTGAACCTGAAGTACTACAGATTCGAGAAAAACATGGATTGGACAAACGAAGAAGTTTTATGTAAAGCAAGGGATTTGATTGAAAAAAAATATAAAATCCTTTTGATTTTACGTCCAATTTTGATTTTTCCACTCAAAAATTGCGTTTTTTTTGCAAATAAGATTTATTGCTTACCTTTGCCTGATAAAAAAACGCTCCAAAATATGCTGTTCCCAATAGAATGGCATATCTCGAAGCTTTTTCAAAAAAATTAAATAATTGGTGCAAAGTTAAGCTATTTTTCATAGACTGCAAAATTTATGTGTATTAGGACACATAAACTTTGCAGTCTATGTGTATATGCGCTTCGCTTTTAGCCACAACTCATTGTATTTCAATGAATAATAACAAAAAAGGAAATTTATCAAACAACAAACGTTTTGAGACAATGCTCCCGAAATTAAACGATGGTAACCTTGATTGGGAAACTATTCAAAATCGTTTAGACAAAAATATTGATGCAACTGAAATTATTTTAGGAAAATTGCCTCCACAAGCAATTGAAATTGAACAAGTTGTCTTAGGCGCATGTTTGGTAGATGGTTCCGCTTTTAAAAAAGCAAAAGACGTGTTGAATGGATTTGCAAATCCATTTTATACCAATGCACATAATATTATTTGGTCTGCTATGGAACAATTGCACCAAAGGAACGAAATGATTGATCGTTTGACGGTTTTTCAAGAGTTGGAAAAGTTCCAAAAAACAGAAGTAATTGGTGGAAACCCTTACTTTTTAGTTCAACTAACTGCATTAGTTTCCTCTTCGGCACATGTTGAGAGTCACGCCCGCATTTTACTTGAAAAACACTTGCGACGACGACTAATGCACTTAGGCATTCAACTGTATCAAAAATCGTCAAATAATTCTACTGATTTATTCCAGATTATAGAAGAACATAATTCAGTTATTCACAGATTAACTGAATTTAATACCACCTTAAAAGGTTATGACTTTCCCAAGGTGATGGAAATGGCAAAAAAAGCGACCGATAAATCCTTATTAGTAGGCAGCCTCATTAAAGTAGAAGATGTCGCAATTCTTTTTTCGGGTCCAGAAAATGGTAAATCTATTTGGGGAGTCCAAATGGCTGATAAAATTTCAAGAGGAGAATCTCTATTTAATGGATTACTGCGGAACGAATGTGAATCTCAGAAAGTACTGTATTTCGATTTTGAATTGACCTTAAGCGACTACAAAAGCCGTTATGTGGATGGTGCAGGAAATGAATATCCATTTCGGGCAGAAGGATGGCTTACACGCGTAGGAAATGATGAAAATAATCCCAAAACTTTTGCGGAGATTGCCAATAATATGGAGCAAATTTTAAGGAAAAATATTGAACTTTATCAACCAAATGTTGTTTGTATTGACAATATTACTGCAATGTCTAATGGATCAACCGCTGATGCTGAAGTAGTACGCAAAATAATGAATTTGCTTATGATGCTTAAGAAAAAGTATAAACTTACACTTATTGTTTTAGCACACACCCCCAAACGTTATGACATGAGTAAACCTTTGGGTATTGAAGATTTGGCAGGTTCTTCTCTTCTTGCAGCTTATGCAGACACAATTATCGCAATAGGACGCTCAAAAATGGGTAATAATGTTAAATATTTGAAACATATTAAGGTTCGAAATGGAGTAAAAATTCACGATGAATATAATGTAATTCAAGTGTCCATTGAAAAAGAAGGTTCATTCTTACAAATGAAGACTTTAGAAGAACCCACAGGGCGAGAAAGTGATCATTTAATAAATAAAAATGACACCGTTGCTAATGAGGAACTTCTTAAACAAATAGTGGTATTATATGAGAGCGGTAAAAGTTATCAAATGATAAAAGATGAAATGAATTTAACAATGAGTCGTCAACATATTGGACGCATTTTGAAAACACATAAAGAAAAACAAGCAAAATTATAAAAGATTGGGAAAAAGTTTTATAAGTTCCTGAAAATAAAGAAAATAGAAATCCTTTCCCCCACCTAAATTTTTTACTTCACTGTAACCTAAAAGGCAGACTCAAAAAGTCTGCCTTTTGTGTGTAACATCTGTAACATGGTGTAACATCTGTAACATGTTGTAACATGTGTAACATAT
>JBJOQF010000157.1:0-8354 GCA_046050185.1 Bacteroidota bacterium | reverse complement strand
GTTTCGTTTGCTTTTTTTATAAATAACATTACTTCTGGAATCCCACTTCCGCCAGAAATGGCGTCGCTCATTTGGCTTGGTAACTCTAGCATATGCAGTAAGAATAGTTCGCAATTATTTTTTTTGGCAATTTGTGCGGCTACTTTTAATGCGTCTTCAGCGTGTTCTGAGAAATCGGTAGGGACTAAAATTCGTTTCATAATTAAAAAGTTTAAATTATGTAAAAACAGGTATTTTAATGCTCCATTAAAGATAAGAAATATTTTAACAGCAATTGATTATTTTAATTAATAAAAAAAAACACTATATTTGCACCGTTATTTATTAAAATCTAGATAATGAGGGGACTAAATGTCCCCTCTTTTTATAAGAATATGACATTTAAAGAAAAAGTAAATACGTTATTGACAGAATGCCTTTTAGAAAAGCCATCAATTTTTTTGATAGACCTTACTATTACTGATGCTTTTAAGGTTGTTGTGAATTTGGATGGTGATAACGGAGTGGCACTTCAGGATTGTATTGATGTTAGTCGTTTTATAGATGATAAATTGGATCGTGAGGAACAAGATTACTCTTTAGAGGTAGCTTCGGTAGGGGTTGGGTCGCCATTGAAATTAATAAGACAATACAAGAAAAATATAGGAAGGACATTGATTGTGAAGACTGGGTCAGAAATAATTGAAGCAGAATTAGTGGAAGCTAATGATGATTTTGTAATTTTGTCTTGGAAAGCAAGAGAGCCTAAAAAAATAGGAAAAGGAAAAGAAACAGTTCAAAAAGAACTGAAATTGCCTTACGCAGATATAAAAGAAGCAATTGTTACAGTAACATTTTAATTAAAGAATTCGCATGGAAAATTTAGCATTGATCGATTCATTCTCAGAGTTTAAAGATGATAAACTTATTGATCGTGTAACGCTTATGGCAATTTTGGAAGATGTATTTAGAAATGCATTAAAGAAAAAATACGGTTCAGATGATAATTTCGATATTATTATAAACCCTGATAAAGGAGATATGGAAATTTGGAGAAGAAGAGTAATCGTTGCTGACGAGGATTTGGATTTTGAAAATGAAGAAATTACTTTGACAGAAGCAAGAAAAATTGAAGCCGATTTTGAAATTGGCGAAGAAGTTTCTGAGGAAGTAAAATTAATTGATTTAGGAAGAAGAGCTATTTTGGCCTTGCGTCAAAATCTAATTTCAAAAATTCATGAACATGATAATACAAATCTTTATAAACAATTTAAAGATTTGATTGGAGATATTTACACTGCTGAAGTACACCATGTACGTCCTAGAGTTGTAATTTTGGTTGATGACGAAGGGAATGAAATTATTTTGCCAAAAGAAAAACAAATACCTTCTGATTTTTTCCGTAAAGGAGATAACGTAAGAGGGATAATTGAAAGTGTTGAATTGAAAGGAAACAAACCTCAAATTATTATGTCTAGAACTTCTGAGAAGTTTTTAGAGAAATTATTTGAACAAGAAATTCCAGAAGTTTTTGACGGATTAATTATGGTGAAAAAAGTGGTGAGAATTCCAGGTGAAAAAGCAAAAGTAGCCGTAGATTCGTATGATGATAGAATTGATCCAGTTGGAGCATGTGTAGGTATGAAAGGTTCACGTATTCATGGTATTGTTCGTGAATTAGGAAATGAAAATATTGACGTTATCAATTACACAAGTAATATTCAGTTATACATAACAAGAGCATTAAGCCCTGCAAAAGTCTCTTCGATTAAAATTAATGAAGATACTAAAAGAGCAGAAGTTTTCTTGAAACTTGAAGAAGTTTCTAAAGCAATTGGTCGTGGAGGACACAATATTAAATTAGCTGGTTTATTAACTGGTTATGAATTAGACGTTATCCGTGAAGGTGATGTTGCGGGAGCGACTGCTGATGAGGATGATGTTGAATTGACTGAGTTTTCAGATGAAATTGAAGACTGGGTTATTGAAGAATTTGCAAAAATTGGTTTAGATACCGCAAAAAGTATTTTAAAACAAGATGTAGAAGATTTAGTAAGAAGAACAGATTTGGAAGAGGAAACTATTCTAGATGTAATGAGAATATTGAAAGAAGAATTTGATAGTTAGTCATTTCTTTTGATATAATAAATATTCCACTTTCATTTCATTCTCTTTTGGAGAATGTTAGGGTTAGGAACAACAAAAAAGGTAATAATAAAAAGGTTTTATGTCTGAAGAGAGAATTATTAGAATAAACAAAGTTTTAAGGGAATTGAATATTTCTTTAGAGAGAGCTGTGGATTATCTAAAAGATAAGGGGATTGCTATTGAAGCAAATCCAAACACAAAAATTTCTGATGATGTATACAATGTCTTGTGCGGTCAGTTTGCTGGTGACAAAGGGAATAAGGAGGCTTCAAAAGAAGTAGGGGAAGAAAAAAGAAAAGAAAAAGAAGCTTTGCGTGTGGAGCGAGAAAAAGAAATCGAAGACAAACGTAAGCAAGACGAAGAACGACTAAAACAACAAGAAGTTATAAAAGCGAGAGCTGTTGTGACAGGTCCTGTTCAGGTTGGGAAAATTGATCTCAATCCTAAAAAACCAGTGGTTGTTCCTGCTCCTGATAAAATTGTTGAAAAAATTGAGACTCCTGTAGTTAAAGTTTCAGCTCCGGTTGAAAAATCTGTTATTTTTGAAACTATACAAAAAGAACCAGTTCAAGAAGAACTTTTGGAAGAAAAACCTGTTTTAAACAAAAAAGAAGTTAAACCTATTGTTGGAATAAAAGAAGTTAAGAAAGAGCCAGTAAAAGAGGTTGTTACTGAACCGGTAAAAGTTGATTCAGTTGAAGAAGCACCTGTTGATGAGACCATAACAACTCAATATCAAAAATTATCAGGAACTACTTTAACAGGTCAAATAATTGATTTGTCTCAATTTAATAAGCCTAAGAAGAAAAAAGAAGAGCCTAAAATTACTCCAAACAAACCGGGTGCGCCTGGAGCTATAGGAGCTAATAATGCCAAAAATAAACGTAAGAGAATTGCTCCAAAACCAGGTGCTCCTAGGCCACCAGCTGTTCCCGGAGCTCCAAATCCGAATAAAATCACCCCAAATACTGGCGGTGGTGGTGGATTCAATGCAAATAGAAGTGCCAGACCTGGTTTTGTAAAAGGAAACAGGCCTGCAATTGTTGCAAAAGTTGAGCCTACGGAAGAGGAAGTTAAAAATCAAATTAGAGAGACTTTAGAAAAACTACAAGGAAAAGGTGGTAAATCTAAAGCTGCTAAATACAGAAGAGATAAAAGAGATACGCACCGTCAGAAATCTGATGATGAGCAAAGAGCTATTGATGAGGGAAGTAAAACTATTAAAGTTACTGAATTTGTTACTGTAGGTGAAATTGCAATTATGATGGATGTTCCAATTACTAAAGTTATTGGAACTTGTATGTCGCTTGGAATCATGGTTACCATGAATCAACGTCTTGATGCAGAAACTTTGACTATTGTAGCTGATGAGTTTGGTTATGAAGTTGAATTTATTACTGTTGATATCGAAGAAGCAATTCAAGTTGTTGAAGATAAAGAAGAAGATCTAGTTTTTAGAGCGCCTATCGTTACTGTAATGGGTCACGTCGATCACGGTAAAACATCTTTACTGGATTACATCCGTAAAGAAAATGTTATTGCTGGTGAGTCAGGTGGAATTACACAACATATTGGTGCTTACGGAGTAACATTAGATAATGGTCAAAAAATAGCATTTTTAGATACGCCAGGTCATGAGGCTTTTACTGCGATGCGTGCTCGTGGAGCTCAAGTTACAGATATTGCTATTATTGTAATTGCTGCTGATGATGATATCATGCCACAAACAAAAGAAGCGATTAGTCATGCTCAAGCAGCAGGTGTGCCAATTATTTTTGCTATCAATAAAGTTGATAAGCCAAATGCTAATCCTGAAAAAATTAAAGAGAAATTGGCAGGTATGAATTTACTTGTTGAAGATTGGGGTGGAAAAATTCAATCTCATGATATTTCTGCTAAAACAGGATTGGGAGTTAAAGACTTGTTAGAAAAAGTATTATTGGAAGCTGAAATTTTAGATTTAAAATCAAATCCAAATAAAGCTGCTCAAGGTACAGTAGTAGAAGCTTTCCTTGATAAAGGGAAAGGATATGTTTCTACTATATTAGTGCAACATGGAACACTTAAAATAGGGGATTATATGTTAGCTGGGAAACATCATGGTAAGATTAAAGCCATGCATGATGAAAGAGGACATATAGTTACCCAAGCGGGACCGTCAACTCCAGTGTCTGTTCTTGGATTAGATGGTGCAGCTACAGCTGGTGATAAGTTCAATATTTTTGAAGATGAAAAAGAAGCAAAACAAATTGCTTCAAAACGTTCTCAATTAATGCGTGAACAATCAGTACGTACACAAAGACATATTACATTAGATGAAATTGGACGTAGAATTGCTTTAGGCCAATTTAAAGAATTGAATATTATTCTTAAGGGAGATGTTGATGGTTCGGTTGAAGCATTATCAGATTCGTTCTCTAAATTATCTACTGAAGAAATTCAAATTAATATCATACATAAAGGAGTTGGAGCAATTACTGAAACTGACGTTATGTTGGCTTCTGCTTCAGATGCAATTATTATCGGATTTAATGTTCGTCCTGCTGGAAATGCGAGACAATTAGCAGATAAAGAAGAAATTGATATACGTTATTACTCTATTATCTATGCAGCTATTGATGACTTGAAAGATGCGATGGAAGGAATGTTAGCTCCAGAGATGAAAGAAGAAGTTCTAGGTACTGCAGAAATTAGAGAGATATTCAAAATTTCTAAAGTTGGTTCTATTGCCGGAAGTATGGTTATGGATGGTAAAATTGTTAAAAATGCCAAAATGAGAATCATTAGAGATGGTGTTGTTGTCTTTACTGGTGAGTTATTAGCTTTAAAGCGATTTAAAGATGATGTAAGAGAAGTAGCTAAAGGATACGATTGTGGTATTCAAGTGAAAGGATACAATGATATCGAAGAAAGAGATGTTATTGAATCGTATCATGAAGTAGCTATAAAAAAGAAATTGAAATAAAATTTCGATATTTTAAAATTAAAATCCCGATTTTTTCGGGATTTTTTATTTTTTATAACATACTATAAAATTAAATCCATGAATAAATTACTTACATTCTTGTTTCTTGCAGTTAGTACAGTTGTGTTTTCTCAAAATAAATTGGAATATCATAAAATATCTTTAAAAGATAAAAATGATAGAGCGTTAGAGTTTAATTTTTATATCGAAAATGTTTACGATGGAAGACAGTTTAAAGAAAATATTGGAACCGTCCAAAAAGGAGGTTTTAATAGAAAGATTTTAGCAAATTTTTAAAAACCTTTAACAGAAGAAATTTTTGATTACCTCGCGGTTATTTGTCCAAAAGAAGAAAATAAGACTAAAATTTCTATTTGTATAAATGACTTATATGTTTCTGAGCTTACTCGAGCAATGTCAGAAACAGGATATGCAACTTTAGTAATTGATATAATTGAGTCTAAAGGCGGTATTGATTATGTCGTTGGAACATATACTGCTTCCACAGAAAGTAATGGTATGGATGTTACTAATAAACATGATGAAAGATTGAAAAAAGTTTTGCAGGAATGTTTTACAAACTACATGAAAACAAGTGATAATGATAAGATAGCTATGGTTTTTTCAGTTGAACAGAATATTAAAAGTAAAACAATAACTGCGATTCCTGCAAAGGGTATTTATATGACCTATGCCGATGTCCCAAACGATATGCCACTTGATTATAATAATTTTGAAATTATAAACAAAAATGAAAGGTTTTATTTGCTTAATAAAACCACTAATTCAGAAGAACTCAATTATTATAGATTCAGTGATGGAGAAAATTTTTATATAAATGTTTCCAAGTATGCAATATTATACTAAAACCGAAATGATAGGAAGTAAATATTACATAGAAAATGTAGTTTATAATCCTAATAATGCTATTACTATGGGGGCAATGTATGGGTTGATTGGCGTAGCAATTACTTCAGCGATAAATAGCTCCTCAGTGCCAATGCTTATTGATTGTTATTCAGGACAGCCTTCTTTTTTGTCGAATAATGAAATTAAGGCTATGTTGATGCCTTATCCAACACTTTTGAAAGACTTTAAAAATAGTAAGAAAGGTAGTGAAGATATAAAAGCTATTCTTAAAAAATATTACCAAGAAACTCTAGTTCAATAAATAATAAAAAAGATACCTGATTGCAATGCCACCAAAAGCTTAGATGCTATTTGGCGGCATTTTTTTATTTGTTTGGCTTTATTAAAAGCACGTTTTTATATTTTTTTCTAATGTCAATTAGATTTCGTTCTACTTCTATACGAGTTTTAAAATTTCCTACCCAAACTTTATAATTTGGAGTGTTGAATACAATTGTTCCATCTATATTGCTAAATTCTTGCTTGAATTCATTTAGTGTGTTTTTTGCTTTTTCGCTTTCTCCACTAAAAATTTGAATTTTGTACAAATCATTTGTGGCGTTTGAAACGTTTGTTTTTCTTTTTTCATTTAACAATTGTTCGAATTTAGGGTCTTGAGTTACTCTGATATTTTGATCTTGCGCATTAATATAGCTTGTTGTAAAGTATAAAATAATGACGTAAAAAAAGGTTCTTTTGATTGTTAAAATTCTCATAATGTGATAGTTTTTATACAAAAGTAATATTTATATAATGAAACTAAATAATGAATATTATTTAGAATTAATATAAATTGAATTTAAGGCTATTTTAAGGTTTTGAGAATAGTTCTTAAGTCGTATTTTTGTCCAAGTTTTTAAAGAATGTATTAGTTTTTTCTACAAAGTAACATATAGAAAAAACCGTACCAATTTTAGTAGATAATCATTATACTATATGAAAAAGGTGGGTAACCATAATTCGATCTCAAGGAAATTATATTTAAGCTTAGGGCTTACACTGATTTTCTCCTTAACTTCAATTGCGCAAGTTGCTGCTCCAGCAACAACAACGGCAACGCCAGCGGCTCCTGCTGCAACACAAGGTGGCGACCCTGTAAAAGGAAAAGAGCTTTTTAATTCAAATTGTGCAGCATGTCATAAATTGGATGCAAAATCAACAGGGCCTATGTTAAGAGGTGTTTCTGCTAAACATGATATGGCTTGGATTTACAAGTGGGTTCATGGTAGTTCTGATTTGATTAAATCAGGTGATGCAGCTGCTGTAAAACTTTTTGAAGAAAATAATAAATCAGTAATGACGGCTTTTCCTCAACTAGCAGAATCAGATATTGATAATATTATTGCATATACATCTGAGCCAAAAGCAGAAGCTCCGGTTGCTGCTGTAGGAAGTGCTTCGGTTCCAGGTACTGCAACTAATGATAGTGGTATTTCAAATGATGTTATTCTTGGTGCTCTTGTTTTGGTTATGGCTATGTTGGTTGTAATGTTGTTTTTAGTGAACAATGTTTTAACTAAAGTAGCGAAATCTAATGGAATTGAAATAGCTCCAAAAACACCAACTACTCCAATCTGGAAAGTTTTTGCTAAAAATCAATTTCTAGTATTAGTTACATCTATATTTTTATTGTTGAGTGGTGCTTATTTTGTATATGGTTTCTTAATGCAAGTAGGTGTTGATCAGAACTACGAGCCAATTCAGCCAATTCATTATTCTCATAGAATACATGCTGGTAGCAACGGTATTAGTTGTAAATATTGTCACTCATCAGCGAGAGTGAGTAAAAATGCAGGTATTCCGTCTTTAAATGTTTGTATGAATTGCCATAAAAATATTTCTGAAGTTTCTGACACTACGGCAACTGCGGATCATTCTAAGGCATTCTATGATGGAGAAATTCAAAAATTATATACTGCTGTTGGTTGGGATCAAGCAACTCAAAAATACACTGGAAAAACTCAGCCTGTTAAATGGGTTCGTATACATAATTTGCCTGATTTTGTTTACTTTAATCACTCACAACACGTAACAGTAGCGGGTATTGAATGTCAAACTTGTCATGGTCCAGTTCAAACTTATGAAGTTCAAAAACAATTCGCTCCATTGACTATGGGTTGGTGTGTTAATTGTCATAGAAAAACCGAAGTTAAAATGGAGGGCAATGATTATTATACAAAAATTCATGAAGAACTTTCTAAAAAATACGGTGTAGACAAATTGACTGCAGCTCAAATGGGAGGTTTAGAATGCGGTAAATGCCACTATTAATCAAATTATTAAGATTTTAATATTTATATATGTCATCAAACAAAAAATACTGGAAAAGTGTTGAAGAGCTAGACGAAAATAG
>JBJOQF010000156.1:0-16548 GCA_046050185.1 Bacteroidota bacterium | reverse complement strand
ATTTCTTCCAAAATTAAATTCTTGATTTCTTTTTGATTTTTATCTAATAATGCATCTTCGCTTTTTTGTAAAGCTGAAAGCAATTGTTGGTATTCAGCAGTGATAGATTCGTCAATTTTTTCTTTTTTGGCTACAGCCAAAGTATTTTTCAAAGCTAATTCAGTATCGGTGTCAAAAGAGAATTTTTGCGCTTTTAAAAACTGCTTAAAGTCTAAGTAGTCCGCATCAGAAATCGTTGGGATGGTATTGCCTAAAGTTGGATTTTTAAAATAATAATTCGTCACATAATTAAAAATCCCATCATTTTTTACCAATGCATTTGTTATTGGACTTAATTTTGTCTCGTCAAGTTCCACATCCGGCTGAATGCCTCCGCCATCATAAACTGTTCTTCCTTTACGGGTTTTGAAAGCGTTAAAATTTTTCTCTTCGGTTTTTATAGCCAAACCATTTTTGTCTTTATGGGCATAATCCAAAGCTTGAATGCATCTTCCCGAAGGGGTATAATAACGGGAAATGGTCACTTTTAGTTGGGTTCCATAGGTTAAATCAATAGGTCTTTGCACTAATCCTTTTCCAAAACTTCTGCTTCCCAAAACCACAGCACGATCTAAATCCTGCAAAGCTCCCGAAACAATTTCTGAAGCCGAGGCACTTTTTCCATTTACAATAATAATCAAAGGAATTTCAGTGTCAACGGGTTCTCTAGTCGTTTTATAAGTGTTGTTGTATTTTTCGGTCTTTGATTTTGTAGTTACTATTATTTCATTTTTTGGAACAAAGAGATTGCAAATATTTACGGCTTCGTTCAAAAGCCCTCCAGGATTGCCTCTTAAATCTAAAACAATTCTTTTAGCACCTTCATTTTTTAGCTGTTCCAATGCCATTTTAGTTTCTGCAGAAGCTTTGTTGTTGAAATGGGACAAAACGATATAGCCGGTTTCAGCATCTATTTTGCCAAAGAAAGGAACTGATTTTATTTCCACTTCATCACGAACAATTTGCGTGGTATACGGTTTTCCCTGACGGATGTATTTGATGTCAATTTTAGTGTTTTTTGCACCCTTGAACAACTCTGTTGCATCGTCTCTAAAATCAGATAAAAGAATATCACCTACTTGGGTTATTTCATCGCCGGCTTTAAGTCCCGCTTTATCAGCAGGAAAGTTTTTGTATTGCTCTTTGACTATTAATTTGCCGTCTTTTCGAGTCAGTAAGGCGCCAATTCCAGTATATTCTCCAGTATTATTTATTTTAAAACTAACTACATCTTGTTCATTAAAATAAACCGTGTACGGATCTAAACTGGCTAACATGCCTTTAATGGCTTTGTCCATTAAGTCACCGGGATTAGTTTCATCGACATAGTTCTTGTTTAATTCCTTAAAAAGAGTGGTAAAAATCTCTATTTGCTTGGCTATTTCAAAAAAATCGTCTTTGAAACTCACACCAACATAAAGAAACGAAGAAGCGATAATAGGAATTATGATTTTTTTTTGGAAAAAAGAATTCATGGCTTTTTGGACTAAATTTGAGATTACTAAATTAAGAATAAATCACCAATAATTATGCGGGATAAAGTGTAAACGCAATTCTACGGTATTTAGTAAAATTAGGAATTATTTATTTTCTAAAGTTGTGTCGCTTTCTGGCAAAGGTTTTTGAGTGTTTTGAGCAATAAACTTCTCAAACAATTGAATGGTTTTGGTATTGATTTCTTCAAAACTCAATCGATCCTTACTTTGGTAAAAAAACATAAACGCATGAGGTTGGTCTAGATTATCAATCAATAAATGTTTGTTGAGGCGATAGGTTTCTCGTAATACCCGTTTGAAATAATTGCGGTCAACAGCTTTCTTAAAATGTTTTTTCGAAACCGAAACACCCATTTTAATTTTTTCTTCCGTTCCTGATCCCGATGCTTCGGGACGGGATTCAGGATTACCCAAAGCAGCAGAATAATAAACTAATCGCAACGGATATTTGGATACTGATTTCCCTTCAGAAAATAATAATCCAATGGTGATTTTGCTTTTTAGCTTTTCGTTTTTTGGGTAAGTAAAGTTCATTTTAATAGAAAAAAGACATAAATTTTGATTGGCAAAGTTACGATTAAACGTTGAGCCTGTATATTGTTTCCGATTTAAATCGGGCTAAAAATATATTTATTACTTTTGTGGCAAATTTTTAAAGCATGCAAAAACTAATTTCGTACCCCATATCCATAATTTATTATTTATGTTTTGGTCTTACCTTGGTTGTTTTTCACCCAATTCAGTGGGTTTGCTTCCATATTTTTGGCTATCAAGCCCACAAAGTAAGTGTTGATTACCTGAATTTTTTCTTATTAAAATGCACCAATCTTATAGGTACAACCTATAAATTTGAAAATATAGAAAGCATTCCTAAAAATGTTCCTTTGATTTTTGTCTCCAATCATCAAAGTATGTACGATATTATTGCTATGATTTGGTTTTTCCGCCGATTTCATTGTAAATTTGTCAGTAAGAAAGAATTAGGGAGTGGTATTCCCAGTGTTTCTTTTAATTTACGTCATGGAGGTTCCGTGCTTATTGATAGAAAAGACCCAAAACAAGCTATTCCAGCCATAAAAGGATTATCGGAATATATTGAAAAATACAAACGTACCGCAGTTATTTTTCCGGAAGGAACACGAAGTAAAACTGGGAAACCAAAAGAGTTTGCTCAAAGTGGGTTGAAAATTTTGTGTAAATATGCGCCATCGGCATACGTGGTTCCAATAAGTATAAACAATTCTTGGAAAATGGTTAAATACGGATTTTTCCCTTTAGGTTTGGGAAATCATCTTACCTTTACAGTACACAAACCATTAGCGGTTAAAGATTATAATTTTGCTGAATTAATGGAAAAAACGGAAACAGCAGTTGTTCAAGGAATAAAAATTTAATTTATATATAATGTCAATAAAAAACATTCGATTAGAAGTAATGCAGTTTTTAGAAAAAAACGTAGATAGCTTTGTCGATCAGTATCTAATCCCAGTAGAAAAAATATGGCAACCAACGGATTTTTTGCCTAATTCTCAAAGTGATACTTTTTTTGATGAGGTCAAAGAATTACGTGAAATTGCAAAAGAATTACCTTATGATTTCTGGGTGACTTTAGTAGGTGATACCATTACTGAGGAAGCTTTACCTACATACGAATCCTGGTTAATGGACGTAGAAGGAATTGATAATGTAGAGAGAAACGGTTGGTCTAAATGGATCAGACAGTGGACTGGAGAGGAAAATCGTCACGGTGATTTACTAAGTAAATATTTGTATTTGTCAGGTCGTGTAAACATGCGTGAAATAGAAATGACAACGCAACACCTTATCAATGATGGTTTTGATATTGGAACCGGAAGAGATCCATATAAAAACTTTGTATATACTAGTTTTCAAGAGTTAGCAACTTATGTTTCACACAATAGAGTAGCACAAATGGCTAAGAAATATGGGGATAATAAATTGTCTAAAATGTGCAAAATGATTGCTGGTGATGAGATGCGCCATCATCATGCATACAGCGAATTTGTAAACCGTATTTTTCAGGTTGACCCTAGTGAAATGATGCTTGCATTTCAATATATGATGAAAGCAAAAATCGTTATGCCGGCACATTTCTTGAGAGAATCCGGTGAAAAAATAAGCACTGCTTTCGAACAGTTTTCTGATTCGGCACAAAGAATTGGCGTTTATACAGCTGCAGATTATGTAGATATTATGCAAAAGTTGATTGATAAATGGGAAATTGATAAAATTAATGGTTTGACTGATGAAGCTGAGAAAGCTCGCGATTACTTGATGAAATTACCGGCAAGAATGGCGAAAATATCAGAAAGATTAGTAATTCCACAAGAATCACATATTTTCAAATGGGTAGAACCAGCCAGACTTTAAATTTTTGATTTAAGAATAATGAATGTTGATTTTTGAAGGTAGTCTTTGAGAATCAACATTTTTTTTACAAAATATAATAATGAACAACCCCGATTTAATTAGTAAAACAATTCTTTTTGTAAAAGCAAAACTAGAAAATGCCGAAGGTGGACACGATTGGTTTCACATCGAAAGAGTGTATCGAAATGCCCTTTTAATTTCTAAAAAAGAAGTCTGTGACACCACGGTTGTGCAACTCGGTGCTTTGCTTCATGATGTTGCTGATAGTAAATTTCATGACGGAGATGAAACCATTGGACCCAAAATTGCCCAAGAATTCTTAGAATCAGAAAATGTTGCCGAAGAAATTATCACTCATGTGGTGAATATCATTGCTAACATCTCCTATAAAGGGGGTAATTTCGAAAAGAAATTCTCTTCAATTGAACTCGATGTTGTTCAGGATGCGGATCGTTTAGACGCTATTGGCGCTATTGGAATTGCCAGAACGTTCAATTATGGCGGATTTAAAAATAGAGTGCTCTATGACCCTAAAATAGCGCCAAACACTAATATGACTAAGGAGGAATACAAGAAAAATGATTCACCAACCTTAAATCATTTTTATGAAAAGTTATTGCTCTTGAAAGATAAAATGAATACGGAAACCGGAAAACAAATCGCACAGGAAAGACACCGTTTTATGGAAAGTTTTTTGGCGCAATTTTATGCGGAATGGCAAGGGGAACTGTAGAGACGCACGGTAGAGACGCACTGCAGTGCGTCTCTACAACAATGCGATTGATTTATATAATCCCTTTCGATTTCATTTCTATAATCACATCCGAAGCGTTTTTAAAAGTTGGTGCCTGTTCTATAATGCTTCCAACTCTCTTTTTATTGAGCTTAAATGTGATATCATTCTCCGTTGTAAACAACAAAGCGGTCAAAAAGGGATTGTTCATATAGGGAGCCAATACAATAAAAGCTTCATCGAGTGTGTGGAAACTTTCTACTTCTTCGGTTTTGTAACGCGCTGTGACAGAAAGACTAAAAACATCATTTTCTAATAAAACGGGACGAACATAAATATTTTTCAATTCCGTGTCGCCAATGGTTTTGGCTAGCGTTAATTTAGCATAAGTACCATTTTGGATGCTTTCTTTTACTTGTTCCCAGAAAAGAACAAATACAGATTGATATGACATAAGTTTAATTTTAGATATTGTATTTATTTTTAAAAAGTACCTACAGCCTGCCGACTGTGACTGAACGCGACAAATTTTTCTTATTTTCCAGTAAACACCGCTTTTCTTTTCTCTAGAAAAGCCGTTGTACCTTCTTTAAAATCGTTGGTTCCAAAACATTTTCCAAACGCTTTTATTTCGGTTTCATAGCCATTTTTACCTTCTTTGAAATTAGCATTGATTGCTTTTATAGCTTTACCAATAGCGTATGGAGAGTTTTTCATTATTCTTTGAGCAAGACTACTACAGTAATCTAAAAGTTCCCCTTCGGGTACGACGTGATTTACCAATCCAGTTCTGTAGGCATCTTGTGCGGTTACCATTCCTGCGGTCATGATCATTTCCATAGCACGTCCTTTTCCTATAAGTTGCGGTAAACGCTGCGTTCCACCATAACCAGGAATAAGTCCAAGGGAAACTTCAGGCAAACCCATTTTTGCATTTTCAGAAGCGACTCTGAAATGACACGCCATCGCCAGTTCTAATCCACCACCTAATGCAAAACCATTGATAGCTGCTATAACAGGAGTTTTAAGATTTTCTATAAAATCAAATAATTTTTCTTGTCCTTCAGCAGCTAATTGCATTCCTTCTTCGATAGAAAAATTAGCAAACTCAGCAATATCGGCTCCTGCAACAAAAGCTTTTTCACCACTTCCAGTTAGAATAATTGACCGAATTTCATCGTTTTTCCCCAATGTTTTGAATGCTTTATACAAATCAGTGATAGTAGCTTTGTTCAAAGCGTTTAGTTTTGTAGGGCGATTAACGGTTATCGTGGCACTATTATTCTCTGTTGTAATTAAAAGATTTTCGTAATTCATAATTATCATTTAAGAGTTAATTATTGGAAGTGAAACCGTGAAAGTGGTACCTTTTCCAAATACAGTATCAAAGGTAATCGTTCCTTTATAATTTTCGATAATGTTCTTAATAATACCAAGGCCAAGACCCATTCCGCTACTTTTAGTAGTAAATTTAGGCTCAAAAATGCGGTCGATGTCTTTCGGTTGAATCCCTAATCCATTGTCCATAACAGTAATCAGAACGTTGTTTAAGTCTTTTTTTATCGTTACAATAATTGATTTATTTTCTTGATTTTCAGGAATGGATTGAATTGCATTTTTAACCAAATTTGTAATAATACGAATGAGTTGGGTTCGGTCAACTTTCGAAATAATTTCGGGTGAATCGCTTTGAAACATAATGTATTCTTCATTGAAAATATCCATTGCTAATTCCACAACCTCTACCACATTCAAAGTTTCATTTTGTTGTGCCGGCATCGAAGCAAAATTTGAAAAAGCTGATGCAACCGCACTCATTGTATCAATTTGTTGTATCAAAGTTTCGGAGTAATCCTTCATCTTTTGCTTTATATCCGCATCATTTGGATCAAATTTTCTTTGAAAACTCTGTACCGTCAGTCGCATTGGCGTAAGCGGATTTTTGATTTCATGAGCTACCTGTTTTGCCATTTCGCGCCAAGCTTCTTCTCGCTCACTTTGCGCTAGTTTTATGGCACTTTTCTCCAATTCATCAACCATTCCGTTGTATGCTTTTATTAATAAATTAATTTCTTTGCTATTGGCCTCTAATACAATTTTCTCATTTTTTTGATACAAACTAGTCTCATTTAACTTATCTGAAATTGTTTTTAAAGATTTTGTGATGTAGGAGGAAAGAAAATAAGCAACCGCAAAAGCAACAATTAGCATAAAGGAATATACTTGTCCCAAGCGGATGAGGAAACTATTCAATTCATTTTCATAAAACCCGTCATCTTCAACATAAGGCAAATTCAAAATACCAAGCGGTTTAAATTTGTCGTCTTTTATTTGGCTGTACGAAGAACGATTTTTAACACCGTTGATGGTTTTGATATCAACGTATCTTTTTTCAATAGAAGAACGAACTAATTTTAGAATGTATTTTGGGATTGGAGGAGATACTTTATCAACTGAAAAGGATTCTTTAGAAGATTTTAGCAGTTTTCCATCTAAGCTGTAAATGTTGATTTCAATATTGTGAATTTGTGCTAATTCATGAATTTTATCTTTAAAAATCAAGCCCAAATTCTGGGTTGTTAATGGATATGTAGTTGTGGAAAGTACATAATTTATGTGTTGCTTTACTGCATTTTCATTTCGTTCTAAGCGTTCTTGATGATACTCTTTGGCTTCATTTTTAAATTGAATAATTGAAATGGAAGCTAATAAAATGGAAGCCATAACTATCAATACAATCATGGAAAGGAAAATCCTGACCCGTAATGAGAGCATTGTTGTTTTGAAGCTGTTAAACATAATTAAGATTGATTTCTTTCTCGAATTCGTTTGTAAAATTTAAATCCCAGCATAATCAGAACGGAGAATAAAATAATCCCGATTACGCCATAAATCCAGTTTACGGCATTTTTCAGAATCACTAAAAAAACCACCGAAAAAAGAATAATTGTGGCGCCTTCATTCCATAAACGCATGTAGTTTGTGGAGTATTTTACTTCGTCGTTTTGCAATTGCTTGAATATTTGATGGCATTTACCATGATATAAATATAACACAAATACAAAGCCAAGTTTTACATGCATCCAAGGCATTTTCAACCAAGCTTGTCCCAAATCAGTAAACAATAACATCCAAAAAGCAAAAAAACTCGCTAAAACTGCCGAAGGCCAAGTGATAATATACCACAGGCGATAGGTCATTATTTTGTATTGTTTTTGTAGAATTTCTTTATCTGGCGATGGTTTTTGTGCAGCTTCAATTTGGTATACAAACAAGCGAACAATATAAAATAATCCTGCAAACCAGGTAATCACAAAGATGAGGTGTAAAGATTTTAGGTAATTATAATATTCCATCAGTAGTTTGAATCAATTTTGTATTCATTTCTTTTTTTAGAAAATAGCCAGTTAGTATTGTTGATAAAACATCAGCAATAGGGAATGCAATCCATACTCCAAAAATACCTAAAAAATTTGGTAGAATCAGCACTAAAGGAATCAGGAAAAATCCTTGTTTGCTTAAGGTCAAAAGCAATGCTTTTTTTGCCTTTCCCGCCGCTTGGAAATAAGCCGCTCCAATTAACTGAATCGCTATAATAGGCGAAGCCGCAAAAACCCAGCGTAAAGCTTCAGGAGTTTGAGCAATTACGAGTGTATCTGTGGTGAAGATGGCTACAATTGGTTTGGCAAAAATCAAAATGACAATAAAAATAAGTGTTGCTAAAAAAGCAGCATATTTTATTGAAAGTATTACGCTTTCTTTCACTCTTTCATGATTTTGAGCACCATAATTAAAGCCTGCAATAGGTAGAAATCCTTGCGTAATTCCTAAAATAGGAAACAAAGCAAACATCAACATCCGGCTAATAATTCCATAAATTACAACCGAATGTTCGCCACCATACGTATATAAAGTATGATTTAGAATCATTGCCAAAATACTGACTACGCCTTGTCTTGAAAAAGTCACAAAACTGAGTTCCGTAATTTCTCTTATAATGGGAGTTTTAAATTTAAAATGTCTCGCATTTAACTTTAATTCGCTTTTAAAAACAAAAAACCATAGCACAAATACAAAACACATGAAATAGGATATTGCTGAAGCCAAAGCAGATCCAAACATGCCTAAGTTCATCACTTTTATAAAAAGAATATCCAGTCCAATATTTACAAAAGCAGGAATAATCATGGCAATCATAGCAAATTTGGCCTTGCCTTCTGCACGGATAATGTTATTTCCCATCATACAAAGCGCCAGAAACGGAACGGAAAGAATAATTGGAAAGAAAAATTCCTTAGCAGGTTTCATTATTTCCCCTTTGGCACCAAAAAGCAACAGCATTTCATCGCTAAAACACACACCTAAAACCACAAAAACAGTTGACAATAAAAGGGTCATCATGATTTGATTGCCAAATGTATACAATGCTTTTTCCTTGTGATTGGATCCCAAAGCTCTCGAAAGAACAGAGCCTCCGCCCACTCCAATTGCCATTCCTAATGAAGAAATTAAAAAAGTTATGGGTAAAACTACTGTTACTGCTGCAATGGCTAAAGAGCCAATCCATTGTCCTACAAAAATAGTGTCAATCAAAATATTGACTGACATGAATAAAATACCAATAGAGGACGGAACAGCTTGTTTTATCAAGAGTTTTTTGATGTCTTGTGTTCCTAATTCATCGGCAGTAACAGCCATTTAAGCGTTTGCTTTTTCAGAATCAACTTCCTTTTTAATGGAAGAAGATACGCTGGACCAATTTGTAATCCAATTACTCACGGTTTTACACCAATCATCGCTGTCATTCAAACATGGGATTGCCAAGAATTCCTCACCGCCGTGTTCTTTAAACTGATGGTTGGCTTCCATGGCAATTTCTTCTAAAGTCTCCAAACAATCTGATACGAATGCAGGTGTTACGACGGCAAGTTTTTTAATGCCTTTTTCAGGCATTTTATTTATTTCCACATCTGTGTAAGGTGTCAACCATTTGTCTCCCGCTAATCGCGATTGAAAAGTCTGGCTGTATTTTCCTTCTGGGATTCCCAGTAGTTTTACGACTTGTTTTGTGGTTTCGTAACATTGGTGACGGTAACAAAATTCATGTGCCGGTGATGGCGTGTTACAACAAGAACCGTCAATTTTACAATGCGATTTGGTAATGTCCGTTTTGCGAATGTGACGCTCTGGAATTCCGTGGTATGAGAATAATAAGTGATCGTAATCAAAACCTTCTAAGTGACCTTTCATAGAATCAGCCAAATTTTTTATATAATCGGGTTTGTTATAAAATGCAGGAACGATAGTGAATTTCATTTCCGGAAAGTGCTTTTTACGCAATTCTTCGGCCAGTTCTAATATTGTAGTTGTTGAAGCCATCGCATGTTGCGGATACAATGGAAAAAGCAATACTTCATTTACCCCTTTATCATGCAATTCTTGTAAACCAGATAGTAAAGATGGATTTCCATAACGCATCGCTAAGGCAACAGGAACATCAACTAATTGTTTTACTTTTTCGTGCATTCTTTTGGAAATAACTACAAGCGGAGAACCTTCATCCCACCATATTTTTGCGTAAGCGGCAGCTGATTTTTTTGGTCTTGTTTGTAAAATTATTCCACGAACTAGTAATGCTCGCAACAAAAACGGAACGTCAATTACGTATTTGTCCATTAAAAATTCGTCTAAATAGGGTTTTACGTCTTTTGGAGTTGGACTTTCTGGAGAACCTAAATTAACTAATAATACACCTTTCATAAATTATATTTTTTTTTCATTATTATCATTGCTTCGCCAGTTCGGGTAAACCCTCGTGTCATAAGAATGAGGAATCTAGGTACAAAAGTAAATAAACTTACTTTTTTATAAATTGGGATTAACTATTTTTTATTTATTGTTTAATATGATAAATCAATTCTTTACTGCATATTTGGATTTATCGACATCAAATATTTCTTTGGCGTGGTTGCAAATTTCTTTTTGAATGCCGCTATAAAATGACTTCCGGTACTGTATCCAATTTTCAATCCTACTTCGTTTACATTATAGGAACCACTGTCCAGTAATTTTCGGGCAAAATCCATTTTGTAGTCAAATAGAAATCCATAAACGGTATCACCATAAATTTGTTTGAAACCCATTTTTAGTTTCTTTAAATTCAACCCTATTTCATCTGCTAATTCCTGTAATCCTGGAGGTTCAGCCATATTGGCAATGATGATTTCTTTGGCTTTTTTGATTTTCATTACATTTTCCTCGTCTATTAAAAATGGACATTGCTCAGCGTTTGGATCTTCCGTTCGGTTGAAATACAAACTTAATAATTCATATCCTTTTCCTTTATAATACAGGTTTTTTATGGACGGATGCAAACTATAATGAAACAATTGTGACAGCACTATTGCCATTGACGGACTGATATTTCCTTCGTTATAATATTTTTTGTCCTTATTGTCAGCACTTAAAAAAGTAATATAACCCGCTTCTGTCGAAAATAAAGCATGGAACTTTTTGATGGAAATAATTACAGAAATCACCCAGGAATTTGGAGCTAATTCTAAATTTAAAGGTAATTCCTTTTGAGGATTGTACAAAAGGAGTGATTTTTCTTCTTTCAATTCCAATGCATAATTTCCTTGATTGAAGATAAACTTGGCACTTCCTTTTAATCCAAAATGAAACTGAATCAATCCGTTACCCACTTCGCGTTGCGCATAAAAAATTTCTGAGCTGTCATTTTGAAAACGAAGTAGGGTAAAATCATCTTCGATTGTTATAGTTTCGTGTGAACTCATAGCGATATTTTTTTCTCTAAAAAAGAAGTTAAACGAATCGAATTATTTGGAATGATTACAAATAAATTATATAAAATAACTTGATTTCATTACAAAAATAGATTTTTTTAGATTAAAATACACAATCGGAAATAAAAAATCATATAGCGATGCAAAAAGAACTTTAAGCGTTACTTTTATAAAGACTATAGTGATAATTTTGTTCCACTTTCTTGAAAAGTGCAAATATGGAAAACAATAATACGTCAAAGCACCACTATTTTTACTCCGTTGGATTGAGTTATAAAAAAGCAGATGCTGAGATTAGAGGTAAGTTTAGTTTAGATGCTACTGCAAAAACGCGTTTACTGGAACAAGCTAAGACCGAAGGAATAGAGAGTTTAATAGTTACTTCAACCTGCAACCGTACAGAAATTTACGGTTTTGCAGAACACCCATTTCAATTAATAAAATTAATTTGCGAAAACAGTCAAGGTTCTGTTGAAGCATTTCAAAAAGTTGGTTTTGTTTATAAAAACCAAGAGGCGATAAGTCATTTGTTTCGTGTAGGAACTGGTTTGGATAGCCAAATTCTAGGAGATTTCGAAATTATTGCTCAAATAAAATCCAGTTTTTCACAATCAAAATCATTGGGTTTAGCCAATGCTTTTATGGAAAGATTGGTGAATGCCGTTATACAAGCCAGTAAAAAAATAAAAACGGATACTGAAATTAGTTCTGGAGCTACTTCGGTTTCATTTGCCGCTGTTCAATATATTATCAAGAATGTAGAAGACATTGGAAACAAAAATATCCTATTGTTTGGTACAGGAAAAATAGGTAGAAACACCTGTGAAAATTTAGTAAAACATACTAAAAATGAACATATTACTTTAATCAACAGAACGAAAGCTAAAGCAGAAAAATTAGCTGGAAAGTTGAACCTAATTGTAAAAGATTATTCGGAATTACATCTTGAATTACAAAAAGCAGATGTTGTTGTTGTGGCTACAGGAGCTCAAAATCCTACGGTTGATAAAGCGATTCTGAATTTGAAGAAACCGTTATTGATTCTGGATTTATCTATTCCAAAAAATGTAAATGAAAATGTGGAAGAAATAGAAGGCGTTACGCTAATTCACATGGATTATTTGTCTCAAATTACTGACGAGACTTTAGAAAATAGAAAAAAACACATTCCTGCTGCCGAAGCTATCATTGAAGAAATAAAAGAGGAATTTATTACTTGGACCAAAGGCAGAAAATTTGCTCCAACAATTAATGCTTTGAAAGCAAAATTGAATGCGATAAAAACATCCGAATTGGATTTTCAAAGTAAGAAAATTTCAAATTTTAATGAAGAACAAGCTGAGATTATCAGTACAAGAATTATCCAAAAAATAACTACCCATTTTGCTAACCATTTGAAAGATGATGATACTATGGTAGATGAAAGTATCGAATGGATTGAGAAAGTTTTCAAAATTGGAGCGAATACAAAATAATGGACAAAATCATACGCATAGGAACCCGAGATAGTGAACTCGCGCTTTGGCAAGCTCATACAGTCGAAAAAAAACTAAACGATTTAGGGTATAAAACCAAAATTGTACCAGTAAAATCAGAAGGAGATATTCTTCTCGATAAACCACTTTACGAATTAGGAATCACAGGAATTTTTACTAAAACGCTGGATATCGCCATGATTAATGGTCAGGTTGATATTGCAGTGCATTCCATGAAAGATGTCCCTACGGCTTTGCCAATAGGAATTGTGCAAGCTGCAGTTCTGGAAAGAGCAAATACACTAGATATTTTGGTACACAAAGGAAATCTTGATTTTCTTAATGGCGAAGGAACAATAGCCACAGGAAGTTTGCGTCGTCAGGCACAATGGTTGAATAAATATCCAAATCACAATGTGGTTGATTTACGTGGAAACGTAAATACTAGAATGCAAAAATTGCAGGAAAGCGATTGGAACGGTGCTGTTTTTGCAGCAGCAGGACTGGAAAGAATCAACTTGAAACCTTCAAATTATATCAATTTGGATTGGATGATTCCAGCTCCGGCTCAAGGTGCGATGGTTGTTGTTGCTATGGCAAATGACGATTTTTGTAGAGAAGCCGTTTCTGAACTTAACGATATTGAAACCGAAGTGTGTACGCACATAGAAAGACAGTTTCTAAAAACTTTAGAGGGTGGTTGTACCGCACCAATTGGAGCTTTGGCAGTATTTCTTGAAGATGAAATTGTGTTCAAAGGAGTGCTTTTCTCTATTGATGGAAAACAAAAAATTGAAATAGAAAAAACTGTTCCGCTGCAAGAATGGAAAAAATTAGGATTTGCATCGGCGCAGGAAATTTTAGAGAATGGCGGCGCAGAACTAATGAAATCCATTAAAGAAACATTGAAAAAATAATGAGCCAAACAAGCATTTTATCCACTAAAACATTGTCGGAAAAACAAAGGCAAGTATTTCTTGATGCTAATTTTGATCTTTTAGAACAAGATTTCATCGAAATTACAAACAACCTTTTTGAACTAAATACAATCAACAACAACTTAATTTTTAGTAGCCAAAATGCTGTTTTAAGTTTGATAGAACAAAACGGTTGGGAAGTTTTAAAGACTAAACCTGTTTTTTGTGTAGGTATTAAAACCAAGGAATTACTCGAACTACATGGCTTTACAGTTGACGTATATATGGATTACGCATCTGAATTAGCCGAAATAATCACTTTAATTTACAATAAGGAAAGCTATACTTTTTTAAGCGGAAATTTGCGTAAAGAAACGTTGCCTGAAGCATTAAAAAGCGCAGGAATAACTTTTAACGAAATCGAAGTTTATCAAACAACACTTGCGCCTTTTAAAATATCAGACCAAGAAAATTTTGACGGAATTATGTTTTTTAGCCCATCTGCTGTTGAAAGTTATTTGACAAATAATAAAATCAAGAATGAAGTTTGTTTTTGCGTAGGCACTACTACAGCATCAGCATTAGAAACAAAGAAAATTAAAAACATAGTAATTGCCGAAACACCAACTATCGAAGAGGTGATTTTGGAAGTTATTGAATATTATAAAACGGAAAGCATCTAGCAATCTGCTAAAATTTAAATAAATGATAAAGAACGACCTATTTTTAAAAGCATTAAGAGGAGAAACTGTAGAACGTCCACCAGTTTGGATGATGCGTCAAGCGGGAAGATATTTACCGGAATTTATCGCTTTGCGTGATAAATATGATTTCTTCACCCGTTGTCAAACTCCTGAATTAGCCGCAGAAATCACCGTACAACCCATTCGTAGAATTGCTCCGGATGCAGCTATTTTATTTTCGGATATATTGGTAATTCCTCAAGCAATGGGAATTGAAGTGTTGATGAAAGAAAGTTTTGGGCCGTTTTTACCCTATCCGATTCGTACGATTCAAGATGTAGAAAAAGTAATCGTTCCTAATATTCATGAAACTTTGGGTTATGTCATGGATGCCATCAAATTGACCAAAGAAATGCTGAATGATGAGGTGCCATTAATTGGTTTTGCAGGTTCGCCTTGGACTATTTTCTGTTATGCTGTAGAAGGAAAAGGGTCAAAAAGTTTTGATATGGCCAAAGGATTTTGTTTTACACATCCAGAAGCAGCGCATGTTTTATTGCAAAAAATTACGGATACCACTATTTTATATTTAAAAGAAAAAGTAAAAGCAGGAGTAGATGCCGTTCAGATTTTTGACTCTTGGGGCGGAATGCTTTCTCCTGTTGATTATCAAGAATTCTCATGGAAATACATCAACCAAATCGTAGAAGCTTTGGCCGATGATGCACCGGTAATTGTTTTCGGAAAAGGATGTTGGTTTGCGCTTGGCGAAATGGGAAAAAGTAGAGCTTCTGCTTTAGGAGTAGATTGGACTTGTTCTCCAAGAAATGCAAGATATTTGTCAGGTGGAAACATTACCTTACAAGGAAATTTTGACCCATCAAGATTATTATCGCCAATTCCGGTGATTAAGAAAATGGTTCATGAAATGATTGATGAATTCGGAAAAGACAAATACATCGTGAATTTAGGTCATGGTATTTTACCCAATATTCCTGTGGATCACGCGAAGGCTTTTATTGATGCAGTGAAGGAGTACGGGAATAAATAGTTGACGGTTGTTTGTTGCTAGTTATTGGGAAAATCATTTACAACTAGCAACCAACAACTAGCAACCAACAATTAATAAAAAATGCTAAACAAAGGATTAAGAGACCAAGAAAGTATTCGAATAGACAATGTGCTCAAAAAGCTGATGTCATTGGTTTATGTACCTAAGTTTTGGAATTTAGAAGATAAAATCAACATAGAAGAACAATTGAAAGACTTTGGATTAAACATTCAAAGTCTGATTGATTGTAATGAAAAGGACTTAATTACGCATTTATTACGTTGTCATTTAGATTGGAATCAGCTAGAACAATTTGCTGATTTTTTAGTAATTGCTTCGAAAGACAATCCGTTTGATTTTTCTGAAAAGGCGATTGCCATTTACAATTACATTCAGCAGGAAAGCAAAATGTTTTCGTTTGGCATCAATAGTAAAATAGCTGCTGCAAAAGTAAATTTATAATGAAAGAACAATTCTATCAATACATACAAAATCTTCAAGACCAAATCTGTAAAGGATTGGAAGCAGTTGAAGGTCAGGCCAAATTTCGTGAAGATCTTTGGGAACGTCCGGAAGGTGGCGGTGGAAGAACCCGCGTGATTGAAAATGGACAAGTTTTCGAAAAAGGGGGAGTCAATATTTCGGCAGTTCACGGGAAATTACCGGAAGCGATGCAGAAGATGTTCAATGTAGGTGAAGCCGATTTTTTTGCCTGCGGATTGAGTTTGGTTTTGCACCCAAAAAATCCAATGGTTCCTACTGTTCATGCCAATTGGCGCTATTTCGAAATGTACGATACTTCGACTTCGCTCAGCACAGGTTCACGAAAAATAATCCAGCAATGGTTTGGCGGAGGACAAGATTTAACACCGTATTATCTGTTTGAAGAAGATGCGATTCATTTTCATCAAACCTGTAAAACCGCTTGCGACAAACACTCCCGAAGCGTCGGGACGG
>JBJOQF010000155.1:0-3293 GCA_046050185.1 Bacteroidota bacterium | reverse complement strand
ACTCATCGACTTTCAGAAAATTGAAAATATTGATTTAAATTTGACACTATAAAAAAGAAAAAATATGGCTACAAACACTGTAAAGTTACACCGAGTTTTTACAGCGCCCGTAGAAAAAGTATTTAAAGCATTCATAGATGCTGATGCAATGGCTTCATGGTTACCACCTTATGGCTTTGTTTGTAAAGTGTATAGCATTGATGCAAAAATTGGCGGGACTTACAAAATGTCGTTTACAAATTTTACCACAGGCAAAAGTCATTCGTTTGGTGGCGAATATTTAGAAATTATACCTAATGAATTATTAAAATACACAGACGAATTTGACGACCCAAATTTACCTGGACAAATGATTACTACTATTCAACTAAAATCTGTTTTATGTGGAACAGAACTTTTTGTAACACAAGAAGGCATACCTAATGCAATTCCAACTGAAATGTGTTATTTAGGTTGGCAAGAATCGTTAGACAAATTAAAACGTTTGGTAGAACCTAATATTCCAGACGCTTAACAAAACTAAAATTATAAACATTAAATATTTAACATAATGGCACGAATAAATCCTCATATACTTTTCAAAGGAAATACTGAAGAAGCATTTAGCTTTTATAAATCTGTTTTTGGTGGTGAATACGCAATGCTTATGCGTATGAAAGATTTACCAAACGACCCAAACAATCCTATTTCCGAAATTGATGCTAATAAAATAATACATATTGCTTTGCCAATAGGAAAATCAAATATACTTATGGGAAGTGATGTTGCTGAACAATTTATGAGCCAAGAATTGGTAACAGGAAACAGATACACAATTTCAATAAGTGCCGAAAGTAAAGAAGAAGCCGATAAATTATTTAATGGGCTTTCAGCAGGCGGACAAATAGAAATACCTATTGCAGACAGTCATTGGGATTCCTATTTTGGAATGTTTGCAGACAAGTATGGAATACAATGGATGATAGATTTTGACCCAAAATATAAAGGCCAAATTTAACCGAAGAATCCCGCTAATACTCTTTTTGTCTAGGTTCGCCGCCTAACTAAATTAAAACAAATGATAGTAACGTTTGTAACGCGGATAACTACAACAAAAGTGGCTTTTAAAAGTATACTTCTATTTTTATATTACGGTTTTCTTAAAACTGATGGCGTACGCTGTGTCAATTAACGAGAATTATCCAAAACAAAAAAATAAACCGTTGCTAGATTTGTGTTGGCTGCAAGTAGAAATTGGCACAATTTGCATAACTGCATCAATACGAGATATTTTTCTTAATCCTCGATGTATCTGATTTGCTAGCGTAGAAATTCTTTCCGTGACCATACCAATTTTCCGTTTAGCCATGTCTGGAACGTTGGGTCAAACATTACAATAATGAAAAAATCAATAAAAATTACCAAAATTATTCTAATCTCTTTTGGATGTTTAGCAATACTATTTTTCACATCATTAACAATTAGAAAATTGAGCGTTGTAAGCGATACAAAAAAAATAAATTCAACAAACTTTGTAGTGAATTATAGCGGAATTCTTGAAAGCGAAGCCGAAGCTATTTCTAAAGCATTAGAATTAAATTATGACCGAATTAGAACTGAGTTGAAAGACCCAAAACATGAAAAAATTTCCGTTTTTATTTATCCAAACCAAAATGATTTTAATAAAGCAACAGGTTTAATAAATAGTAAAGCAAGCGGAACTAGTCGTGGGCCTTTGGCCTTTTATTTAAAATATGAAACTTGGTACAACAGTATTTTGCCTCAAAAAATGGAAAAAGTAGCAGTTCACGAATTTACTCATTGTGTTCAACTTAATATTTTAATTCAAGATGCACTTTCTAAAACCGAAAATGAAAAAATTGCTGATTTTGATAAAAAATTTGAAAAAGAATTTGAAAAAAATTATCCACAATGGTTTTGGGAAGCGATATGTGATTATGAAGCAGGTATCGTGAATAATTCAAGTGTAAATAACGGAATGAAAAACAAACCTACTTTAAAAGAATTAAATAACAGCAATCAAATTTACAATGTAGGTTACACAATAATTGAGTATTTTGTCTCAAAATATGGAAAAGAAAAACTGTCAGAATTTATAAAATCTTATGGGAACTTTGAAAAAACAATAGGGGTTTCCGAAAAGGAATTTGAAACGAAATGGCAGAAATTTGTTGAGGAAAAATATTAATAAATAAAAGCACAAACACTAGACACCAGTTTCATGGCGTGAGCACAATATCATTAAGTCAAAAAGAAACCCGATGTCGCGGATTTACTAGCACAAAAATTCTTTCATTGCCCATTCCAATTTTAAGGAATATAAAGATTATTTTAGCTCTGAAAAGAATTATAAAGGTCTTAGCAGATTTAACCCCAAAACAAAATGACAAAAACCAAACTTTACGTAACAACACTTTTTTTTATTTCAATCCATTTGTATTCTCAAATTAGAGAAAAAAACACAATTGAATTGACTCCAAAAATTGGGATGTCAGCTTATAAATATTATGTTTCCGGAAACCCGTCAAGCTCTTTACATTCAATTAATTTTGGAATTAATGCAGATTATTTTTTAAGCGAAAGTTGGAGTTTAAAAACAGGATTGTTTTATCAAAAAATGGGTGGAAAAACTGGTGAATCTATATTTGATGTCGAATATTTAAATTTACCAATTAATGCCAATTGGCATTTTGGAAGTACTCGGAAATGGAATTTAAATTTTGGACTTACACCAAGTTTTAAAATGAATCATTCGGAAAATCAAAATATTTTAGGAGCAAAAATTAAAAACTTTCAAAATGGAATTAATGTTGGAATTGGTTACAAATTTGAAATCACTAAAAGAATAGGAATTTTATTAGACTATCAATTTTTCTCGGGTTTAACTAATATTGATGAAGATGAAATTTATGATCTTAAAAATAAAGGAGGAAGTTTAAATATAGGAACTGTAATAAAATTATAAATCTCCTACTTCTAACTAATGTCATTAAGTTAAGGGGTTATTTGGCATTCTGACAAATAATAATACTCATAATAAATTCATGTCCGAAATTCATAACATCCTTTTACAAACCAAAATCCTTATTTTTGATCCTTGTAGTTTTGAACTTACAAACCCTGTACTGGAAAAAGAAAATAAGGATTATGGTGCGTATCAATTTGAACTGAATGCGTTAAAAATACTATTTCGCGTGGCCAAAACTACTCCAACAAAAGTGGGCCAATTCGTTACAGTATGGAAAAGAATGGCAAAAGGATCTATACAGCCTTTTGAACTTTCAGATAACATC
>JBJOQF010000154.1:0-13401 GCA_046050185.1 Bacteroidota bacterium | reverse complement strand
TGGGTAAACAATACCCGTCGAGTCCATTTAGTGCGACAACATTTCCTTTGTCAATTTGCAACCAGCCATCGTTGTGTTCCAATTCTTCATCAAAAAACAGATTTTCGATAGAAGCAATAATATGAATCGTATCGTTTTCCTTGATGTAATATTCATTTACATATTTGCAATACAATTGAACGGGACTTCCTTTTACAAAAGGAATTTCAATCCCTTTTTTATACTCTTCTTCTAGATTGGTTTTGTCAAATTCAGAAATTCCCAATTCATAATTTGCCGAAGTATGATGTGCATCTTCAATCATATTTACCGTAATGTGGTTCACGGTAAAGTAGCCCGTTTCCTTTATGTTTTTGTATGTGTCTCTTGGGACAGTTGTAGGTCTCATTATGAATCCAATCAAGGCAGGATCGCTTCCTAAATGGGTTACGCTGCTAAAAATAGCTACATTAGGTTTTCCATCTATGGATTTTGTGGCAAGTAAATTAGCGGATTTATATCCGGTGCAAGAATTTATTAAATTCAATCTTTCGATTTTCTCCATTTGAGAAATGCCATCTTTAGAAATGTGCTTCATATTTTTTTAATTTGGAACAAATATACTTTTTTGTTTAATAAAACATAAAATAAATTAAACAAAATGATTACATCCAATAATTTTTAAAATCAAAAAACCATGAAAAATAAATAGTTTAAAATAACTTTCAAATCCTATATATTTGTTTACCAATTTATCCAAAAATGAAAAAACTCAAAAAAGTCCTTCTGGTTTTACTTTCGTTAGTAGCGATTATAACAATAGCTTTAATTGTTTATGGGTTTTATCTAAAACCAAAATATGAAGGCAAATTACAACTGAAAAATATCCAGAAAGAAACAACGGTTTATTTTGATGAATTTGGAGTGCCTCATATTTATGCCAATAATTCTAAGGATGCTATGGAAGCTTTGGGTTATGTACATGCGCAGGATCGATTGTGGCAAATGGAATTGATGCGACGCATCGCTCCGGGGCGTTTATCCGAAATATTTGGTTCAGTCGCATTGAAAAATGATAAATTCTTTGCTGGACTGGGAATCGAAGAAGCTTCTACAAAAGCGATTGCAGCTTTAGATAAAAACAGCCTCAGTTATCAATTGATGTTAGCATATTTGGATGGGATTAATCAATATTTAGACGAAGGAAAAACACCAATAGAGTTCAGTTTAGTTGGAGTTAAAAAAGAAAAATTTACCATAAAAGATGTCTATAATATTTTTGGATACATGTCTTTTAGTTTTGCGATGGCTCAAAAATCAGATCCGCTATTGACCGATATTCGAAACAAAAACGGAATGGATTATCTTAAAGATTTTGGAATTGATAGTTCTTTTAATACCACCCGAATAAAAAATTCCAAAGAACAATCACAGGAATATTCCACTATTGCAAAATCGATAGCATCGCTTTTAGATCAATCGCCAATTCCTCCGTTTATAGGCAGCAACAGTTGGGTTATTGCTCCAAAGAAAACTAAAAATGGAAAAGTTATTTTTGCAAATGATCCACATATTGGGTTTTCACAACCTGGAACTTGGTACGAAGCACATTTGGTAACACCAGATTTTGAATTGTACGGCTGTTATTTAGCAGGAACTCCTTATCCTTTGTTAGGTCACAATCGTGAATATGCGTATGGTTTGACCATGTTTGAAAATGATGATATTGATTTGTACCAAGAAGAAAATAATCCAACTGACAAGAATGCTTACAAAACGCCAAATGGTTTCAGCTCGTATGAAATTCGTAAAAAGACCATAAAAGTAAAAGATACTGTTGATGTGGTTTTGAATGTAAAAGTGACTCGTCACGGTCCTATTATGAATGACTTGATTGATGGTTTAAATAAAGATAAACCAGTTGCAATGTCATGGATTTATACCCAACAACCCATCCAGATACTCGATGCTGTATATAGAATTTCGCATGCAAAAAGCAAATCCGATTTTAAAAAAGGAGTGGCTTTGATAGCAGCGCCAGGATTGAATGTAATGTATGGTGATGCCAAAGGGAATGTGGCTTGGTGGGCAACAGGGAAATTATACAAACACAATGAAGGAGTGAATACTAATTTTATTCTTGATGGAGCCAGCGGTAAAGATGATATTACTGAATATTTGGATTTCTCCAAAAATCCTTCAGCGGAGAATCCAGATTGGAATTATGTGTATTCAGCTAATAATCAACCGGAACCAATAGATGGGTTTTTATATCCCGGATATTATCTGCCTGAAGACAGAGCCAAAAGAATTACACAATTATTAAATCCAAAATCCAATTGGGATAAAGAGTCTGTTAGTAAAATGATTTTTGATAATACTTCGTCAGTCGCCCCTCATATAGTTGCAAATTTAATTTCGAGTGTTAATTATAATACACTTTCTAAAAATGAAAAAGAAGCTATTAATATTCTGAAAGTTTGGAGCGGATCTAATAATCTTAATGATGTGGCTACAACAATTTACAACAAATGGATTTATTTGTATTTGAAAAACACTTTTAAAGACGAACTTGGAGAAACTAATTTTGCACAATTTTTGGGAACACATATTATGAAGCAGATAATTGCAAAACAAATGAAAAATGCAACATCACCTTGGTGGGACAATATTGCCACCAAAAATATAAAAGAAACAAGATCTCAAATTCTTTCACAATCGTTTAAAGAAGCTATTGCAGCCTTAGAAAAGCAATTAGGGAATTCAGTACCAGATTGGACTTGGAGTAAAGTACATACTTTAGAGCATCAGCATCCATTAGGGAAAATAGCGGCGCTGAGAAAAATTTTCAATGTAGGCCCTTTTGAAGTTTCAGGTTCTAATGAGGTAATCAATAATCAGATGTTTGGATTTTCAGAAAATGGTATTTATAAGGTTTCTGGGGGTCCATCAACAAGAAGAATTATTGATTTTTCAGATATAGAAAATAGTTGGAGTATATTGCCAACGGGACAATCCGGAAATCCATTAAGTTCACATTACAGCGATCAAGCGGAACTTTACAATGCAGGAAAATTTAGAAAAATGAAACTAAATAAAGAGGAAATTGTTAGAACTTCAACAAAATTGGTCTTTGAACCTTATAAAAATTAAATAATTTAAAGTCCTTATCTAATAAAATCAGTAATTTTGCCTAACTTTTTATAAAAAATTAATGCAAATTCCTAAAAAAATAGCGGTTGTAGGTTCTGGATTAGTAGGTTCTTTATTAGCTATTTACCTTCGAAAAGCAGGACATACAGTTCATGTTTATGATAGAAGCCCAGATATTAGACAAATTCAGTTTTCAGGACGTTCCATTAATTTAGCTATGTCTAACCGGGGCTGGAAAGCATTAGATGGGGTAGGAGTGGGAGATGCAGTGCGTGAGATTGCAATTCCTATGGGCAAACGCGCCATTCATCTTGTAGATAAGCTTAATTTTCAAAATTACGGACAAGAAGGGGAATCTATTTATTCGATTTCGAGAGGGACTTTAAATAGAAAAATGATTGATTTGGCGGAAGCCGCAGGAGCAGAATTCTTTTTTGAACATAAAATTTGGGATGTAACTTTAGATGACGCCACATTACATATAGGAGAAACCGAAAGAGGAGCTTGGGAGGAAAAAAAATACGATATGGTTTTTGGTGCTGATGGCGCTTTTTCTAGAATTCGTCACCGTATGCAACGTCAAAGCATGTTTGATTATTCACAAGAATTTTTACCTATTGGATATAAGGAATTAAATATCCCTGCAAATCCTGACGCAACACATAAATTAGATAAGAATTCGTTTCATATTTGGCCTAGGGGAGAATACATGTTGATTGCATTGCCTAATTTAGATGGTAGCTTTACATGTACCTTGTTTATGCCTTTTGAAGGGGAAAATTCGTTTACTTCATTGAAAAATCAAAAAGAGGTCGAAGCTTTTTTTGAAAAGAATTTACCGGATACAATTGATGTAATTCCAAAATTAACAGAAGATTTTTTCAAAAATCCAACAAGCACGTTGGTGACCATGAAGTGTTATCCTTGGACTTATGAAGATAAAATAGCATTAATTGGCGATGCTTGTCATGCAATTGTACCTTTTTATGGACAGGGAATGAACGCAGGCTTTGAAGATATTTCAATACTTTATGAAATGATTCAAAAGTATGGTGACAACTGGAAGACCATTTTCTCTGAATATCAAAAATCACGCAAACCAAATGCGGATGCTATTGCGGAGCTTTCCTATCGTAATTTTATGGAAATGAGTTCTAAAACAGCTGATGAAAAATTCCTGTTGCAAAAGAAAATTGAAAAATCATTTTCTGATAAATATCCTGATAAATGGATTCCGCTTTATAGTCGTGTTACATTCAGTGATCGCCCTTATACCGAAGCTTTGGCTATTGGGGATTATCAAAACGCTATTATGGAAGAAGTTTTAAAGATGGAAAACATTGAAAATATTTGGAATAGTGAAGCAGTAGAGGATAAAATATTGGAATTGTTGCAGTAGTTTTTTTAAACTATTTATTTCATTAGTTAACGTCGTCCGTGTTCAGTTAATTGCTAAAATCCCATCTCGTTTTTAAACGAGATGGGATTTAATTCTAAACGAGTAATAGAAAGTTTATTTTTTTAATATTTTTGTTAAAATACCAAAAGCACCTCTTATAAAAGTTGCACTTGTCAATACTTTTAAAACTGATTTGCCTACAACACTTGCTGTACTTGGTTCTCTGTTCTCCTGTTCCTCAGATGCTTTTTCTGGTGCTGTAACTTCCTGTTCGACAACTGCAATTTTTTCGTTAAGCATTTCGTAAGCACTTTCACGATCAATAAGTTCGCTGTATTTTTTTACCAATTTTGATTTGTTATTTATTTCCTGAATTTCACTTTCGGTCAAAATGTCCATTCTGCTCGTAGGCGCACGCATCATGGTTGCTGCCAGAGGAGTAGGAATTCCTTTTTCGTTCAGTACAGTAACTAAGGCTTCTCCAATTCCAAGATTAGTTAATACTTCATCGGTTTTGTAATATTCGGATATAGGATAATTATCGGCTGTTTGTTTAATTGCCTGTCTGTCATTGGCAGTAAAAGCTCTTAAAGCATGTTGTATTTTTAAACCTAATTGAGCCAAAACACCACTTGGAATATCCATAGGATTTTGGGTAATAAAATAAATTCCAATTCCTTTTGAACGGATTAATTTTATGATAGTTTCTATTTGTTCTAATAGTGCTTTGCTGGCTTCATTGAAAATTAAATGTGCTTCATCAATAAAAATTACTAATTCAGGTTGATCTGCATCTCCTTTTTCGGGCATTTGTTGGTAGATTTCAGCCAGTAAACTCAACATAAATGTCGAAAATAATTTTGGTTTGTCCTGAATGTCGGTCAAACGAAGAATGTTAACGTACCCTTTGCCATTTTCATCAATTCGCATTAAATCATTAATATCAAAAGACATCTCTCCAAAAAACAAGTCAGCACCTTGTTGTTCTAACTCAATTATTTTTCTAAGAATAATTCCAGTAGTTGAAGTTGAAATTTTGCCATAATCAGCCGTAATTTCGTCTTTTCCCTCTTCGGTTATATAATTGATTACTTTTTTGATGTCTTTAAGGTCCAATAAAGGCATTTTATTATCATCACAGTATTTGAATATAACAGCAATAACGCCTGCTTGAGTATCATTTAATCCTAATATTCTTGAGAATAATACTGGGCCAAACTCAGATATAGTTGCGCGAAGTCGAACTCCATTTTGGTCTGATAAAGTCATTAGTTCAACAGGGAAGCTTGATATACTGTATGGAATGTTAATTTTAGCATGACGTTCAGTAATAAAGGTTTTTTCCTCCCCTTCTTTTGCAATACCGCTAAAGTCTCCTTTTATATCCATCATTAATACTGGAATTCCAAAGGAGGATAGTTGTTCTGAAAGTACTTGAATAGTTTTAGTTTTTCCAGTTCCGGTTGCCCCTGCAATCAATCCATGTCGGTTCAATGTTTTTAATGGTATTTTTACATGAGCATCGGCCAAAGCATCCCCGTCAAGTATAGCCCCGCCCAAAATAATGCTTTCTCCTTTAGAAATATAGCCATTATTAATGTGTTGTATGAAATCTTCTTTTCTGCTCATAATAGGGTTGAATTAAAATTATTTTTAAGGGATTAATTTTTGTAATATGTATTAATAAAGTGTTAACTGCAGTTTTCTTGCTTTTTTATTGTTAATAATAAAAAAAAATATTTTTAACTCTTTCAATCTGGATATTGAAATATTATCTTAATATATCATAAAATCATATTTTTTTTTTTGTAAATTAATCGATTTCTTTATGAATTCTGACATAAATGCAAATTTTAAATTAACGAATATTTTTTCGAAATAAAATTAATTAGAATAAAATTAAAAAAAGTTTTTTTATTTAAACTAAAAATATAAATTTGCTCCACTACAAGTTTATTATAACTAAAGAATAAATTATTTAAAACTATTAAAATTAAAAAAAAATGGCAAACGTTAAAAAAGAAAACGGTTCAAAAGGAGGAGGAATGATTTCAGGAATCATTATTGTAGCATGTGTTTTTGTTGGATGGATAGTATGGAATTTTATAATGGGTAATGGTGCTAACTTCGAGGGTGGAGTTAATACAGGTCACCCACTACCAGGAAATTACTTGGCAATGGTTTATAAAGGAGGTCCTATAGTGCCTATTTTATTAGGATGTTTATTAATGGTTATTGTATTTTCATTTGAGCGTTTTGCAGTTATTTCAAAAGCAGCTGGTAAAGGAAATCTTGATCAATTCATGAAAAGTGTACAAGGAAATATTACTACTGGTGATATTGATGGAGCTATAGCTTTGTGTGACAAACAAAAAGGATCTGTTGCAAATGCTATTAAATCGGCATTGTTGAAATACCAAGATGTTAAAAAAGAAGGTTTAGATAGCGAAGCTGCTGCTGAAACTATTCATAAAGAAATTGAAGAAGCTACTTCATTAGAAATGCCAATGTTAGAAAAACATATGACAATTCTTTCTACATTAGTATCATTAGGAACTCTTGCAGGTTTGTTAGGAACAGTAACAGGGATGATTAAAGCGTTTGGTGCTTTGGCTTCTGCTGGTACTCCGGATCAAGCTGCTCTTGCAAATGGTATTTCTGAAGCATTGATTAATACTGCAACAGGAATCTCGACTTCAGCATTAGCAATTGTTGCTTACAACTTTTTTACTTCTAAAATTGATACTTTGACTTATTCTATTGATGAGGCAGGTAATACAATTGTAAATACTTACAGACACTTCAGAAGTACACAAAAATAATTAATAATTTAATTTATAAGAAAATAGTAATCTTGTAAAAAGATCTATTTTCTTATGGATGTAAAAAAATATATTAATGGCTATAAAAATGTCCAAAAAAGCAGCGTCTATTGACATGACTGCTATGTGTGATGTGGCTTTTCTTTTGCTTACGTTCTTTATTTTGACTGCGACAGCTAAGATTCCAGAAGCATTGCCGGTAGATACGCCAGCCTCAACAGTTCAATCTAAGTTGCCTGATACGGATTTAGCAACGATTACTGTTGGAAAAGGAAAAGTATTTTTTGACTTAAAAGGTAGAGAAGTTCGTAAAAGAACGCTTGAATTAATGGGTCAAAAATATGGTATTGCATTTACAGAGGATGAATCATCTAAATTTGCTTTGATGGAAGGAATTGGAGTGCCAATTTCAAATTTAAAGCAATTAATTGGTATGAAAACTGCTGAAAGAAGTAAAGAAGGATTGCAACCAGGAGTTCCTAAAGATTCACTTGATAATCAATTGAAAGAGTGGATTTATAATGCTCGTATTGCAAATATTGAGGTCGATGATAAAGAATTGCAATTTGCTATAAAAGGGGATGCAAAAGAAGAATATCCAGCTATCAAAAAGGTTATGGATATTTTACAAGACCAGAAAATCAATAGCTTCAATCTAGTTACTGGTTTGAGAGCAAAAGATAAATAACTAAAAAAATACACTAAAATGGCTGAATTAAATACCGGCGACGGTGGAGGCAAAAAAGGTGGAAAAGTAAGAAGTAAAAAAGCAAATTCAAAAGTAGATTTAACTGCTATGGTGGATTTGGCATTCTTATTAATTACTTTCTTTATGCTTACTACTACGTTGTCTAAACCGCAATCGATGCCTTTGGGTTTGCCAGATAAAGAAGACGATAAAACAAAGGATAAGCCAATTAAAGTTGACGAAAACCGAACTATGACTGTATTATTAGGTGATAATAATAAAATGACATATTATATGGGTTTATTAGCAACTCCAATTGCTGGTCCTAAGGAGATTTCTTATGGTAAAGAAGGTATTCGTAAAGAATTATTGAAGAGAAAAAAATCAGTTCTAGAATATACAGGTAAAAAAGATAAAGGAATGATTGTAATTATCAAACCAAGTAAAAAATCAAATTACCGTAATTTAGTAGATATTCTAGATGAAATGGCGATTGTTGACGTTCCAACTTATGCAATTGTAAATGATTTTACTCCTGAGGAACTAAAATTGTTAGAAGGTAAATAAGATTTCTCTTATTACTTAATAACCTAATAACTAAGAAAAATGAAATTAGATATATTCACAAACCAGTGGCTTGAAATTGTTTTCGAAGGTCGTAATAAGGCCTATGGCGCTTATGAGCTTAGAAAAACAAATACTAAGACTACGGTTAAAGCTCTTGTGCTTGGCGCAATTATTTTTGCCCTTGCTGTTAGTGCGCCACTTATCATAAGTCTTATTCCTAATTCTTCAGATGATTCTGATGTATTAGACACTAAAATTACTACGGTAAAGTTGCCTCCTAAGAAAGAAGAAGTTAAAAAAGATCTTCCTCCACCTCCACCTCCTCCTCCAAAAGTTGATCAGGTGAAATTTGTTAAGCCAGTTGTGGCTAAAGCAGAAGAGGTTACTGAAGAGCCACCAAAAATTGTCGAAATAAAAGATAAAAAATTAGGTGCTGAAACTATTAAAGGAGATCCAGATGCTGAATTAAGTGTTGAACCTGTTGGTAATGGACCAAGTGAAGTAATTGCAGAAGATAACCAAATTTACAACACTGCAGGTATCGAGGTTAAACCAGATTTTCCTGGTGGAATGGAAAAATTTTACTCGTATGTAGGTAAAAATTATCAAACTCCAGAAGAAGAAGGTTTGAAAGGAAAAGTGTATGTTACTTTTGTAGTAGAAAAAGATGGTTCATTAACTGATATCAAAGTAATTAGAGATATTGGTTACGGAACAGGAAAAGAAGCTATTCGTGTATTAAACAAATGTCCTAGATGGAATCCTGGAGAGCAAAATGGTAAAAAAGTAAGGGTACTTTATTCTCTTCCAATTACTATTCAATCTGCAGAATAATGCTAAATAACATAGTAAATAATATTAAGAAGAAATCGCTTAAAGAGCGATTTCTTCTTGTTTTAGGAATTTTGTTTTTTCTAGTTTACCTTATTTTAGGTTTATTTATTATCTTTATGAAGAATTTCCCTTTAGCAATTCAACCTACCTATAGAGTTGCGTTTGGAGTTTTACTTATTGTATACTCTTCTATTAGATTCTTTCGAATTATTAATGATAATAAAAACTAGATTATGAAAAATTATGCTAAACTTCCGTATTTTATTTTTTTTTCAGTAATTGTAATGATATTTGCTTGTAATCAAGCTAATAGTTCAAAGAATAAAGAGACCATACTGAAAGGTTCTACGACTATTTATGTAGATGAAACATTAGCTCCTATTATTGAAGATCAAGTCGCAGTATTTGAAAGTAAATATGAAGCAAAAATAAAACTCATTCCAAAGTCAGAATCTGAAACAGTTAATTCTTTGTTTAATGAAAAAGCTGCAATAGCTATTTTGGCTAGAAATTTAACAAATCAGGAATTGAGAATTTTTGATCAAAGAAAAATTATTCCTAAAGTAACAGTATTTGCTACTGATGCTGTTGCTTTTATTTCTAATAAAAATAATAACGATACTATTGTAGCGTTAAAAGATGTTATTAGTTTTATGCAAGGAAAACAAGTTACTTCTATTAAAGGATTAGTTTTTGATAATCCAAATTCTAGCACAGTTAGCTATATGAACTCACTAGCAGGTATAAAAGCAATTCCTGAAAAAGGTGTTTTTTCATTTAAAACAAATGATGAAGTTATTAAATATGTTTCTGAGAATGATGGAATGATTGGGATAGTAGGGGTTAATTGGCTTTCTCAACCTATGCCAACTATGCAAAAATATGTTGACAATGTTAATACTTTAAGTGTAATTGGCAATAAAAGTAATGAGTCCTATAGTCCATCACAAAATAATATTGCAGAAGGTAAATACCCTTTGGCACGCGATTTGTATATAATCAATTGTCAAGGATATTCAGGGTTAGGAATGGGTTTTGCCTCGTTTATAGCCGGAGATATTGGACAAAGAATAATTTTAAAATCTGGTTTGCTTCCTATTCGTATTCCTGGAAGGAATATTAAAATTAGGAAACAAATTGAAAACGATAAAAAATAAATTAACTACAATTAAAGATGAATAAATTTAAAATTTTTAGTGTTGCTTTATTGGCTTCGGTAACCGTAAGTCAAGCTCAAGATTTGAATCAAGCAAAAAAAGCAATTGACGCAGAACAATTCGATAGCGCAAAATCGATTTTAAAATCAATTATAAATATTAAACCATCTAATGGGAGAGCTGCTTTTCTTTTAGGTAACGTGTATCTTACACAAAATGTAGCTGATAGCGCTAAGATCTATTTTCAAAAAGGATTAAGTGGTACTGAAGGTGCTAAACTTAATTATATTGGATTAGGTCAATTGGATTTAGACAATGGAAATCTTGCGGCTGCACAAGCTAATTTTGTTTTGGCTTCAAAAGATATCAAAAAGAAAGATGTTGAAGAGTATATCTACATTGGTAAAGCTTATATGGCAGCTAACAAACCTGATTATAAAAGTGCACTATCTGTTTTAAGTAGAGCAAAAATTAATAATCCACAAGATGCACAGCTTTTACTTGAATTAGGAAATGCTTTTTATGGTGATAAAAATCAAAATGAAGCTTATGTAGCTTATCGTGATGCTTTTCAAGCTGACCCAACTTTAATAAGAGCAAAAATGCAGTTAGGTGTATTGCTTAAAGGTGCTAAAGCATATACAGAAGCAGTAAAAGCGTATGACAATGTAATAGCTACAAATGCAAACTATGGACCAGTTTATCGTGAATTAGCTGAAACATATTATTTATGGGGTAGAAATGAACCATCTAAAAGTAAAGAATACCTACAAAAAGCATTGAGTTACTATGAAAAATATATGAGTCTTACGGATTATTCTTTGGCTTCTCGTATGCGTCATGCTGACTTTTTAATCTTAGCTGGTGACTACGTAGCATTAGAAGTTGAGGCTAATAAAATGAAAGAATTAGATAAAGTAAATCCTAGAATTTTACGTTACTTAGGTTTTGCTGCTTATGAAAATGGGAATGTTGATGTTGCAATTCAATCGTTAGAAAGTTTCATTGCAAATCCTACTAATAAAATACTTGCTGTGGATTATCAATATTTAGGTTTTGCTAAAATTAAAAAATCAATAGGTGCTGATGGTAAAACTGTAGACCCTACTATTTTTAACAATGGTATTTTAGATGTTAAAAAAGCAGTTGAAATGGAAATTACAATTACTAATAATTTAGCAGATCTTGGGAAAAAATTGTACGAACAAAAATTATTCAAAGAAGCAGGTGCTATTTATGAAATTGCAGTTACAAATAAAGAATCTAGAAATTACTTACTTGACAATTTCTATTTAGGAAACTCATTATATTATGACAATACTAGAAAAGATGTTGTAAAAGCAGATCCTGTTGCGTTGCAAAAAGCTGATGTAGCTTTTGGAAATGTTATTGAAGCTTCTCCTTCTACTCAAGATGCTTATGTCTTTAGAGCAAGAACTAATAGATTGCTTGAAAAAGATGATATGATGGTAAAATATTATGAAGCTTATATCAAAGTTGTTACTGAAAAAGGCTCTGAAGAATTAGAAAAAAAGGCGGTAAAAGCTAAAATTATAGAATCATATAATAATGTTGCTGCAAGTTATGCTAATACAGACAAAGCTAAAGCTATTGAGTACTTTAACAAAACACTTGCGTTAGATCCAGCAAATGACTATGCAATTAAATCATTACAAACTTTAAAATAAATAAGGTTTTTTAAATGCTAAACCGATAGTTCCAAAAGAGCTATCGGTTTTTTTTTGGTATAATCTGAGTGTTAATTGCTGTAATTAGTTACCCAATTTGTTCTGTTTTTTTGAGATAAAAATACACCGTTAAAAAAAGTGTGCTTTTATTAAGGTCATTAGCTGCTATTAGCAATTTTATCAAGCATTCTGCAAATATCAAATTAACTCATATTCTAATTAACTATCTTTGCACTTTAAAATTAAATAATGTTATCAAAAGAAATACAATTAGAAGTTAATAAAGGTGCGATGCTCCCATTGATGGAAGAGTTTTATACTATTCAAGGTGAAGGATTTCATACAGGAACAGCAGCGTACTTTATTAGAATTGGCGGATGCGATGTGGGTTGTCATTGGTGTGATGTTAAAGAAAGTTGGAATGCTGAGTTACATCCTCCAACCGGGATTGATTTGATTGTTTCAAATGCAAGCAAGTATTCAGAAACAGTTGTTGTTACTGGAGGAGAGCCTTTGATGTGGGATATGACTTTGTTAACGCAAAAGCTAAAAGAAAACAATAGAAAAGTTCATATAGAAACTTCAGGAGCATATCCATTAACGGGAATTTGGGATTGGATTTGTTTGTCTCCAAAGAAAAATAAATTGCCTACACAAACTGTTTACCATAATGCACATGAGCTTAAAGTAATCATTTACAATAAACATGATTTTATTTTTGCCGAAGAGCAAGCTGAAAAAGTGAATGATGATGCTATTTTATTTCTGCAACCGGAATGGAGTAAAAAAGAAGAAATTACCCCGTTAATTGTTGATTATGTGATGAATAATCCAAAATGGCGTGTTTCTTTACAAACACATAAATATTTGAATATTCCTTAAAATTATAAAGCCCCAAACACAAATTAGTGTTCGGGGCTTTAAATTTAATATAGTTTTAACTAGTTTTAGGAATGCTTATTTCTTGCAATCTAATTACATATTGGACATTGCTTCAAAACTACCATCCTTTTTGTTTCTTTAATTCAGTAATATGTGCTAAGTGGTGGTTTCCATGCCAACTATAAGTTCCTATTATTTCCTTCAATTGAAATGCGGCATTGTGTTCAGGATG
>JBJOQF010000153.1:0-2615 GCA_046050185.1 Bacteroidota bacterium | reverse complement strand
TACGATTTTCTATCGAAAATCACTCGAACTGACGAAAAATTATCATCAAAACTAATTACACCCAACGGGTTATTTTTATTCTCATTACAAAAATTAAATCTATATTTAAACAAATTTTAATTGTAACTAAATTACTAATAATAAAATTATGGAAAACCCTTCAGGAAGTCGCTCAACGTACAAATTAGAATTTCAAGGAAATGGTAAAGACTTTTTTAGTGTTGTAATAGTCAATTGGCTTTTGACTATAATTACTCTAGGAATTTATTATCCATGGGCTAAGGCTAAACAACTTCAGTTTCTTTATGGAGCCACTTCTTTAGATGGCGATTCTTTTTCTTTTCACGGTACAGGAAAAGAGATGTTTAAAGGCTTTATAAAAGCAATTCTTATTTTCTTAGTTCTTTATGGCTTGTTATTTTTGTTTTTATATCTAGAATTTCCATTGGTGGGATTGCTTTTATTCTACTTGGGGTTTTTAGCAATTTTACCATTAGCCATTCATGGTTCATATAGATATAGAATGTCAAGAACCTCATGGCGTGGCATCCGATTTGGGTACAGAGGTGACAGAAAAGAACTTACCGTGAATTTCTTTAAATGGATTTTCTTAACGGTAATAACCTTTGGAATTTATGGTTCTTGGATGTCAATAAATTTGAGAAAATATTTGTTGGGAAATGTTCGTTTTGGAAATATCGAATTTGATTATAATGGAGATGGCGGCGATTATTTTGTACTAAATCTAAAAGGTTATTTTTTAACAATTTTTACCCTTGGAATTTATCTTTTTTGGTGGCAAAAAGACCTTTTTGAATACTATATCGATAATTTAAGTTTAAATAAAGACGGGAAAGAAATCGCATTAAATTCCACTGTAACAGGTGGTAATTTCTTCAAATTAGGAATTGTAAATTTATTGATTATCATCTTTACGCTTGGACTTGGTTATGCATGGGTCGTTACAAGAACATTGAAATACCTTTTTGACAATATTGAATTAGACGGAACTATTGATTTGGATTCAATTCAACAAACAGAAGAGAATTTTAAAGATGCTACAGGAGAAGATATTAGTGATTTTCTAGACTTAGATTTTGTAATGTAAACAGATGAAGGAAAAAGCAATTGGAATTTTTTATGATGGAAAATCTTCTGTCCCTCAAGAAGTTGCATTAAATTTTGACGTAAAAAAATGTGTTTTTATTTTTGAAACTACCCATAATAAAACGTATTCTTGGGAATTAGCGTCCATAATTTTTAATGAAAAAGGGTCGATATTACAGCTCCAACATGGAAACGACCCTATTCAAATTTTAAAAATTGAAGATGCTCAATTCATAGACGATTTGACTGTTTTTAGAAATAAAAACGGGCATATTGGTTGGTACCAAAAACTTTTAAATCTTGGAATTAAAATTCATCTTGGCTTTGCATTGTTTATTTTTGGTTTTATCGGTTTGTGTTATGTGTATTTTATACCTTGGGTAGCCGAAAAATCGGTGGTCTTAATCCCTGATGTATATGATGATACATTAGGAAATACATTTTTTGAACAAAATACATTTTTAGGCACTGTTGACGCCAAGAAAACAAAAGTTTTGAATTTGTTTGCCAAAGAATTGAAATTAAAAAACAAAAAAAAATTAAAATTCACCGTAATTGATTCGGATATCATGAATGCTTTTGCACTTCCGGATGGCAGTATCTTTGTATATACCGGAATTATAGATTCAATGAAAGATTATGAGGAATTAGTGGGTTTGATAGGACATGAAGTGGCTCACGTAAACCATAGGCATTCCATGAAAATGTTGTGCCGAAATTTATCTGGTTATTTGTTTATTTCAACCATTTTAGGAGATGCAAATGGAGTCATGGCGGTACTTGGTGAAAATGCCAATACCTTACAATCGCTCTCTTTTTCAAGAGAGTTTGAATATGAGGCTGATATAGAAGGTTTTAAAATAGTGATCTCAAATGGAGTTAACCCAAAGGGAATGTCAACCCTTTTTAAACGTTTGCAAAAAGAAAATAACATCGCGATACCTGAATTTTTAAGTTCACATCCTGTAACAGCGGATCGAATACGGTATATTGATAAAATGATAAAAATAGAATCTTTTCAATCTAAAGAAAATTCTAAACTACAGCGTTTATTTCAACAGATGAAGGAATAATTTTCTTTATAAAATTTAATTTCCTCCAATTCAAAGCCAAATTTTAGGTTCTGAATTGGAGTTTTTTTTTCTGTATTAACAGAAGATTATTTGTTTTACTATAAATTCAGCTTGTAAATATGTTTTTAATTCATTTTTAGTGTTGAATCCTTTATATTTGGGTTTAATTACGTTTTTAAAACAATCTTATGAAATTATATCCTATCGAAACCGGGAATTTTAAATTGGATGGTGGTGCAATGTTTGGCGTTGTGCCAAAAACTATTTGGAATAAAACCAATCCAGCCGATGAAAATAACCTGATTGATATTGCCGCACGTTGCTTGTTAATTGAAGATGGTGATAAATTGATTTTGATTGATACCGGAATGGGAAACAAACAATCAGAGAAATTTTTTGGATATTATTCGCTTTGGGGAACGCATTCCATGGATA
>JBJOQF010000152.1:0-14233 GCA_046050185.1 Bacteroidota bacterium | reverse complement strand
TGTTTTACTCGGTCTAATGCTGGACGTACTTCTAAACTTAAATTTTTTCTATCAAAAGAAGCGACAAATATTTTAGGATTTATTAGATTTAATTGTTCGCTAATATCTTTACGTGTAGCTTTATCAGCAGTTGCAGTTAAAGCTAGAATTGGAGTAGAAGGGAAGCGATTTTTTAAATAACCCAAATTAGTATAAGCTGGACGAAAATCATGTCCCCAGGCCGAAATACAATGGGCTTCGTCAATAGCAATAAGGCTTATAGTTAAACTATTAAAAATATTGTCAAGATAAGATAAGCTTTCGGGAGCAATGTAAACTAACTTTATAACATTCGATTTTAAGCTTTCAATATAAAATTGACGTTCGTCTTCAGTTTGGCTACTATTTATAAAACAGGCGGTAATACCATTCGCTTTTAAACTATCAACTTGATCTTTCATCAAGGCAATTAGTGGGGAAATTACGATTGTTATTCCTGGTAGAATTAAAGCCGGTAATTGAAAACAAATTGATTTACCACCACCGGTTGGCATTATAGCCAATGTATCTTGACTAGAAAGTACGCAATTTATGATGTCTTCCTGATTGGGTCTGAATTTTTCAAAACCAAAGTTTTCCTTGAGTTTGGCATGTAAAATTTGTTGTGTCATTTTGGCGTATATTTTGAATTCTAAATTAATAAAAAAAAGGAACTCGTTTAAGAGTTCCTTTTATATTTTATCGAAGAGTTTAATTAATCTTCGTCTTCGTCATCGTCTTCGTCAGATATGTCTTTATCTTCAATATCATCATCGTCGTCATCGTCTCCATCATCTCCTGTATCAGAATCTGGTTTGTCAATAGCATCGTCATCGTCATCGTCTACTGAATCATCATCGTCAAGTTCTAAACCGCTTATTGGTTCAACAACGGCATCGATATCATCATCTTCATCATAATTTTCAATTCTGTCTGCTAATTTTGTACTGACTTTCACTAAATAAATGGTGTCTTCTGTACGTACTTCAACAGCTTCGATTAATTCGTTTTTAGCATTTCTAAAACGGATAATGTCTGAATCATCATAACCATCAGGAAATTTTTCCACTAAAAGGTTTAAAATTTCGTTGGTAAGTTTGGCGTAATCAACAATTACTCTTTTCATAAATTTTATTCTATAAATCTAATAAATAAGCGAAAATTAAAGGAGCTACAATGGTAGCGTCCGACTCAATAATGAATTTTGGGGTTTTGATATCTAGTTTTCCCCAAGTTATTTTTTCATTCGGTACCGCTCCAGAATAAGAACCATAACTGGTTGTTGAATCTGAAATCTGACAAAAGTAACTCCAAAACGGAATATCATGCATTTCCATATCTTGGTATAACATTGGTACAACACATATTGGAAAATCTCCAGCAATACCTCCACCAATTTGGAAAAAACCTACGCCATTAGTACTATTTTTCGGGTACCAATCTGACAAGAAAACCATGTATTCTATACCTGATTTCATTGTTGATGCTTTTAAATCACCTTTGATTACATAAGAAGCAAATATATTTCCCATCGTACTATCTTCCCAGCCTGGTACAATAATAGGTAAATTTTTCTCGGCAGCTGCATACATCCAGCTGTCTTTTAAGTCAATTTCATAATATTCTTCAAGAACACCTGAAAGTAACATTTTATACATAAACTCATGTGGAAAATATCTTTCGCCTTTATCATCAGCATCTTTCCAGATTTTGTAAATATGTTTCTGTAAACGACGAAATGCTTCGTGTTCAGGAATACAAGTATCAGTAACTCGGTTTAAACCTCTTTCTAATAAATCCCATTCATCTTGTGGAGTTAAATCTCTATAATTTGGAACTCTTTCATAATGAGAATGGGCTACCAAATTCATAATATCTTCTTCAAGATTTGCTCCTGTACAAGAAATAATTTGAACTTTATCCTGACGAATTATTTCTGCAAAAATCTTTCCAATTTCTGCTGTACTCATAGCACCGGCCATACTCACCATCATTTTTGCACCGTTGGCTAATTGTTGTTCGTATGCCTTAGCTGCGTCAACTAAAGATGCAGAGTTGAAATGCAGGTAATGCTTCTCAATAAATTGACTGATTGGTCCTTTGCTCATTTTTTTAAATTTAAACATTTAAAAATCGTAACATTGAATTTATATTCCAAATTTAACGAATTTTTAAATTGACTAATTGTATAATTATGTATTTATTTTTTGTCGTAACCTAATATTTTTAAAACATCATCGGAGGTTTGTTGTTCTGAGAAAACCTCAGTTGCCAAAATTCCGTTTTCATCTCTGTCTATTAATATGTGCTTAGGCTGAGGGATTAAACAGTGTTGTAAACCGCCATATCCACCTATAGTTTCCTGATACGCTCCAGTATTGAAAAATCCTATATATAATGGTTTTTCTTTGTTGTATTTTGGCAAATATATGGCATTCATATTTTGCTCTGAGTTGTAATAATCATCGCTGTCACAAGTCATTCCGCCTAACAAAACCCTTTCATAAGTATCATTCCAACGATTTACTGCTAACATGATAAAACGCTTGTTAATAGCCCATGTATCTGGTAAAGTCGTGATAAATGAGGAGTCAATCATATTCCATTTTTCCCTGTCATTTTGCTGTTTTTGATACAAAATTTGATAGATTGCTCCACCACTTTCGCCAACTGTAAAAGAGCCAAATTCTGTAAAAATATTTGGAACATCAACTTCAGCTTCATCGCAGGCAATTTTTATCTGATTGATAATTTCATCAATCATGTATTGGTAATCATATTCAAATGCCAATGAGTTTTTGATTGGAAAACCACCACCAATATTTAACCCGTCTAATGTAGGACATTCTTTTTTTAATGCTACATAAACTTTGATACATTTTACTAATTCATTCCAGTAATATGCATTATCATTGATACCTGTATTGATAAAAAAGTGTAACATTTTAAGTTCCAATTTCTTATTTTCTTTGATCTCTTTTTTATAAAAAGGAACAATGTTTTTGTATCCAATTCCTAATCTTGATGTATAAAACTCAAATTTAGGCTCTTCCTCAGCTGCAATACGAATTCCAATCTTGAATTTTCCTTTTATTTGAGCTTGAAGTAAATCCAGTTCTTCATAGTTGTCAATAATTGGAATAGCATTTTTATGTCCGTTATTTACTAATCTAGCTATGTTTTCAATGTATTGATCTCTTTTAAAACCATTACAAATCACATAAGTACTTTTGTTGATTTTTCCATTTGCCAATAAATTTTCAACAATATTAATGTCAAAAGCTGAAGAAGTTTCAATATGGATGTTGTTTTTAAAAGCTTCATTCATGATAAATTCAAAATGAGAACTTTTTGTGCAATAACAATAATAGTATTTTGCCTCATATTTATTTTTTTCCATCGATTTACGAAACCAGCTTTTGGCTTTGTTTATATTATTGGAAATTTGAGGTAAATAAGTAAATTTTAATGGTGTTCCATATTTCTCTACCAGTTTCATCAAATCAATATTGTGAAACTGAAGATTGTCTTTGTTTAAAGTAAATTCTTCTTGTGGAAAGTAATAAGTTTGATTTATTAAGTCAGAATATTTTGTATTCATTTAGTTTTCAAGATTTTAGATTAAATATATGTAAAAATAATTAATCTAAAATTCAGACTCTGATATTTGCATAAATTATTTGTAGCTTTTCATTGTCTGATTTCAAATATTGAAAAACATCAAAACTAAAGTTTCCTTTGATAGAATAAAACCGTTTCAATATTCTTAAAAAAGATATATTGTTACGGTTTTTCTTAGAACTATAATTTCTCTTGTTTTGACTTTTTTTCATCGCAGCAAATGTAAAAAATATTATATACGTAATGCAATCCTTTTTATAAAAAAATAATTAAGATTTATAATCCAGAAACGCTTTAAGAATTAATTCATTTTCAACTGATTGATTGATTTTTATGTTTCCGATGCCTTCAATTAATGCAAACTGAATATTACCATACTCATTTTTTTTGTCATGAATAAGCAATTCTAAAATAGGTTCGATATCATTTTCTTCAAAAACGATATCGTCATATATAGTCTTGATAGTTGATTTTATTTGTAAATATTCTTCCTGATTGATTAAATTTTTATTCAAAGAAATATAACTTTCCAATATCATTCCAACAGCAATAGCTTCTCCATGCAATAAAGTAGTTTTGTTTTCATTCTCCAGAAAATAGCTTTCAATAGCATGACCAAGAGTATGACCAAAATTCAATGCTTTTCGGATGTTTTTCTCAGTTGGATCTTGTTTGACAATTTCATTCTTTATTTCTACAGAACGATATATTAGTTCGTCAAAATCAACAAAATCAATAGCTTTCAAATCTAGAAATTGCTCCCAATATTCTTTGTCATATATCAAACCGTGTTTGAGCATTTCGGCAAGACCGGAACGCATTTCGTTTTGTGGAGATGTATTTAGGTATTGGGTATCAATAAGAACCATTTTGGGTACATTGATAACCCCAATTTGATTTTTTAAATTTCCTAAATCAACCCCATTTTTCCCTCCTACTGAAGCGTCAACCATAGATAATAGAGTAGTAGGAATATGAATAAAATCAACTCCTCTCTTGAATGTTGAAGCAACAAAACCACCTAAATCAGTAACAACACCCCCGCCTAAATTAATGACAAGGCTTTTTCTATCAGCGCCAAGTTCAGTTAATACATTCCAAATTTGCACACAAGTTTCTATGTTTTTATTTTGTTCCCCTGCTTCAAATTCAATGATTTCAATAGTAAGATCAGTTTCTAAAAAAGGAATGAATTTTGGTAAACAAAATTCATTTGTATTGTTATCTACAATAATAAATAGGTTAGAATACTTGTTCTCTTTTAAATGAAGGTTTAGTGCTTCATATCCTTTTTCATTGAAATGAATCGGATAATTGTTGGCTTGAATTGATTGCATCTTTATTGATTAATTGAAAGGGCAAAATAAGGTAATTTTTGGGGAATATTATTCAAAACTCTATCTATATTTGTATAAAAATATCACAAAAAATGGAAAAAATATTCAATAATACACAAGTTGCGTTTGCATTAAAAAGTGATACCGAACTTGATAGAGCTTATTTTCTTTTCAAAATGATTGATAATCAGCCTTTAGTCAGAATAGGGACGGCTGTTACTAATTTTGCATTGAAAGCAAATCTTCCTGTTGAAGGTTTAATCCGCGCAACTGTTTTTGACCATTTTTGTGGTGGAGTAAATGAGGTTGATTGTCTTTCTGTGGTAGACAAAATGTTTACCAAAGGTGTTTCATCCGTATTGGATTATTCTGTGGAAGGAAAAGAAGAAGAAGATCAGTTTGATGCCGCATTAGAAATGACTTTAAAAACGATTGAATTTGCCAAAGAACGTAAAGCGATTCCTTTTGCTGTTTTTAAACCAACAGGATTTGGACGTTTTGAATTATATGAAAAATTAGGAGAAAAACAGTCGTTAACTACTGAAGAACAAGTCGAATGGAATAAGGTAGTGGAACGTTTTGATTTGGTTTGTAAAGACGCTCATTCAAAGAATGTATCTCTTCTTATTGATGGAGAGGAAAGTTGGATGCAAGATGCCGCCGATAATTTAGTTACCGAAATGATGCGGAAATACAATAAAGAAAAACCAATAGTTTTCAATACGTTGCAAATGTATCGTTGGGATCGTTTGGATTATTTGAAAAAATTACATGAACAGGCTGAAAAAGAAGGATTTTTAATTGGAATGAAATTGGTCCGTGGTGCCTATATGGAAAAAGAAATTGAGCGTGCAGAAGAGAAAGAGTATCCGTCACCAATATGTGCTTCAAAAGAAGCTACAGATAAAAATTATGACGCTGCAGTGCGCTACATAGTTGAACATTTAGATACGATGTCCATTTTTGCAGGGACCCATAATGAGACAAGCACCTATGCTCTAATGGAATTGATGCAAGAGAAAGGAATTAAATCAAACGATGACAGAATTTGGTTTGGTCAATTGTATGGAATGAGTGATAATATCAGTTACAATTTAGCCGCCCATGGATATAATGTTGCCAAATACTTACCTTTTGGCCCAGTAAAAGATGTAATGCCCTATTTGATTCGTCGTGCAGAAGAAAATACTTCAGTTGCCGGACAAACCAGTCGTGAATTATCAATGATAAAAGCCGAACGCAACAGAAGAAAAGGGAAGTAAAATATAGTTATCAGGAATCCGTTTTTGGTAGTATTTGCTTATATAAAAATACATAAAAATTTGCATAAAAATCCATTTGTTTTTTTTAACAAATGGATTTTTTTAAGACATTAAATTAGAACTAAGAATTACTAAACTGCAAATTACTTAAGTTTTTATACATACCGTTTTCTAAAGCAATTAATTCCTGATGTGTACCTTGTTCAGTGATTTTTCCATTATCAAGAACTAAAATTTGATCAGCGCTGCGAATTGTCGAAAGACGGTGAGCAATAATAATACTTGTTCTACCTTCCATTAAAATTTCTAATGCTTCCTGAACTAGTTTTTCGCTTTCGCTGTCTAATGAAGATGTGGCTTCATCCAAAATTAAAATACTTGGGTTTTTTAGTAATGCTCTTGCGATTGCAATACGTTGCCTTTGCCCACCAGAAAGTTTAATTCCTCTTTCTCCAACAACAGTTCCAAATTTTTCAGGAAATCCTTCAATGAAATTTAATGCATTGGCTTGTTTTGCTGCCAGGAGAATTTCTTCTTCAGTTGCATCTGGTTTTCCGTAGGCAATATTTTCTTTGATGGTTCCTCCAAATAAAATAACATCTTGCGGAACAATACTCATATTACCTCTAAGGTTTTCTAAATCATAATCGTAAATGTTTTTTCCGTCCACCAATATTTCTCCGCTATCAATATTATAGAACCGCAACAATAAAGAAGCGATAGTCGATTTTCCAGTTCCACTTGGACCTACAATAGCTATTTTTTGACCATAATTAGCAGTGAAACTAACATCTTTCAATACTTTAATTTCTTTTCTCGAATGGTAACTGAATGCTACATTTTTGAAAGTAACGTTTCCTTTTATTTTATGGACAGATGATGCATTTTGCGTTGAATTAATTTTTTCAGGAGTTTCATCTAATAATTCAAAAACTCGTTCGGTTGCGCCAATTGCCTTTTGGATTTGGGCATAAAGTTCCGCAATTCCTCCAAAAGATGCACCTACAAATGTAGAGTATAATACAAACGAAATTAATTGTCCCACACTCATTTCTCCACTAATGCTCAGACGAACGCCAAACCAAACTACTGCAACAATAGCTCCAAAAAGACAAAAAATAATGAACGAGGCGAAGTAGCCTCTATACTTCCCTCCTTTGATGGCTATTTTAACGACTTCTTTTATTTTACCATTATAACGAGCGATCTCGTACCATTCATTGGCAAAAGCCTTAACAATACTGATGCCTTGCATGGTTTCTTCAACAATTACCTGACTTTCAGCAACTTTATCTTGAACATTTTTTGAATATTTTCGGATAAATCGTCCAAAAATAACTGCAGCAACAGCTACAAGCGGGACAACTGACAACATCAATAATGTTAATTTGATACTTTCGTTAGCTAATAAAATAATACCTCCAATAATTAAAATGAATTGTCTTAAAAATTCGGCTATAGTGGAAGTTAAGGTATCTTGTATTTGGGTTATATCAGAACTTATTCGGCTGTTTAATTCACCTACACGTTTTTGTGAAAAGAATGACATTGGTAATTTTACAAGATTACTGTAAAGTGATAATCTAAGATTAGCCAACGTGTGTTCAGTAAAATTGACAAATAAATACAATCGAAAAAAAGAAAAAATAGATTGAAAAAATAGAATAATAACTAACCCAAAGGCTATAAAATTTGCTTTTGAATTGTCTTTGTTTTTTACACAATCAATAAGCATTCCCATTAATTTAGGAAAAGCTAATGCGGTTGCACCTGTTAGCAGTAAAAAAATTAAGCCTACATAAAATTTCCAACGATGATTTCCGGCATATTGAAATATAATAGTCGCTTTATTGAGTGAACTTGCGGTAATTTTTGATTTTGGTAAATCGTTTTCTTTGAATCGTGCCATTTATTATTATTTATATCGCAAATGTATGATTATAACAATTCATTACAAAAAAACAGTATGGTTTCATTAGATAATTAAAGCACTATAAAAGAGCATAAAAGGAAATTTAATCTATTTTTATTTATTTTTTTTGATAATTCACTTGTAAATACAATTTCTAAATGTATATTTGCACACCTTTAAGGGCGATTAGCTCAGCTGGTTCAGAGCACCTCGTTTACACCGAGGGGGTCGGGGGTTCGAACCCCTCATCGCCCACAAAAAACTCCTCATTTATTTGAGGAGTTTTTTTTTACTCCTTTTGTAAAATCGATTAACTTACTACAAAAAAAACATATATAGTTCATTAAATTTACAACATCATATAAGTGAAGTACTTTATTATTAGAATTACAAATGAAATGGATTACCAGAGAACGCCCTAAAATAGACAGATTAGCTTGCCCTTGGCTAATAAAAACTTTCATTGACAATGAAGCTGAATTTATTTATGTTCCATTCAGCCAAGTTATTGATAAAGCTAAAGAATTAGATGCAATTCCATTTGATGTTCCTGATGTTGAGTTTACACATTATAACGAACAAAGTACTTTTGACTACATTATAAAGAAATATAAAATCGATGATCCTGCCATTTCGATTATGGCTGATATAATTCGAGGAGCAGACACAGATAGACACGACATTGCAAAAGAATCAGCGGGGCTTTGGGCAATTTCAGCGGGACTTTCTTACAACATTACTGATGACTATACACTATTAGAAACAGGAATGACTATTTATAATGCACTCTACAGTTGGGCAACGCATTTATATAAACAAAATCATTTGGAAAACAGTCCTTTTGAAAATTTGTTACACGAAGTCTACAATAAATTTTTAAAAGAAAAGAAAACTAATAAAAAGAAAACTCCAGCTTGGGTAAAAGATTTAAAAGAAATTATCCAGGATCAAATAGACGCTCAATTTACTTTTGATCTCAAAAAAATTTCTAATGATTTAGAACTTAATTCGTCTTATTTATCAAGAGAGTTTTCGAAATATTTTGAAGACCTTAATTTTGGTGAATATGTTAGAAAATTACGAATTGAAAAGGCTATTGCGCTAATCCAATATTCGACATATACCCTTACTGAAATAGCATATATGACAGGTTTTTCAGATCAAAGCCATTTTACAAGAATATTTAAACAGAGTACTGGAAAGAATCCTTCTGCTTATCGGAAAAACACACAAAAAAGTAATCTAGATACAAAAGGTAAATAGCGTTCTATTTAATTCTTTGTAACATCAATAGTTTTGTTTTTTTATAAATAGAAAACAATATAACATTCTTTAAATAAGCTACCCTTTTGATTACACTGGCTTTATAGGATGTCAGTTTTTCTCCAACAACTTATCCAAAATAAAGGCTTATTTTATTGTGGTTCAACTAACCCCATTTACATTGGGTTTCAATTTAGTATCGCTTTCTAAAACATCTTAATTATGAAAAATAACCCAAATTATACATTAAAACAATTATTTTTTTATTTCCTAAAATTAGGAACAACAGGTTTTGGTGGTCCTGTAGCATTAGTTGGTTATATGAATCGAGATTTGGTTGAAGATCGTAAATGGATTTCAGAAGAAGAATATAAACAAGGGTTGGCTTTAGCACAATTAGCTCCTGGACCATTAGCAGCTCAATTAGGCATTTACATTGGATTTTTACACTATCAAATTTTAGGAGCAACTTTGATAGGATTTGCCTTTGTTTTACCTTCTTTTATAATGGTCGTATTATTAGGAGTAGTCTATCAGTTATATGGAGGATTATTTTGGATACAAGCTGTATTTTATGGTGTAGGTGCAGCTGTAATAGGAATTATTGTGCTGAGTTCTTATAAATTGACTCTAAAATCAATAGGTAAATTCAATTTAGAATCCTTTAAAAAAAAATGGTTATTGTGGTTGTTTTTTGTTTTAGGGGCAGTCATAACTTTTGTCACACAACAGGAACATATTTTATTATTTATAGCAGCGGGACTTTTATATATGATTATCAAAGCTCCTCCAAAATGGTGGAATATTAAAACTAGCAATTCTTTAGTACTGCTGCAAATTGGATTTTGGAACTATGAAAATACTAAACTTATAAAAATTGCAATTTTCTTTGCTGAAGCTGGCGCTTTTGTTTTTGGTAGTGGATTGGCTATTGTTCCTTTTTTGCACGCTGGAGTTGTAACCGAAAATCAATGGTTAACTGAACATCAATTTGTAGATGCTGTAGCTGTGGCAATGATTACACCAGGACCAGTTGTTATTACTGTTGGTTTTATTGGCTATTTAATCGCAGGTTTTCCTGGGGCATTAATAGCAGCTTTAGCAACCTTTTTGCCTTGCTATCTATTTACTATTATTTTGGCTCCATCCTTTAAAAAAATTGCACAAAATCAATCTATCAAAGCTTTTGTAGATGGTATTACTGCTGCTGTTGTTGGGGCATTAGTTGGGGCTGTTGGTGTAATTGCATCCAGAAGTATTTTGGATATTCAAACAACACTAATAGCTTTTGCAGCCATTTTGGCCTTACTTTATATCAAAAAAATCCAAGAACCTTATATTATTGCTGTTGCAGCAGTAGTTGGGGTTGTTATAAAATTAATAGTATGAACAGAAAAGATTTTTTAAAATCGGGTACTTTATTTGGTGCTGCAGCATTAGTGCTTCCTATTACCAATGCATTTGCTGAAAATTTAGCTAACAATTCAATTGATAAATTAGTAGATGCAAATGGTAATTATATTCAGCAAACATTACCATATAGCGAAAGTTTTTTAGAGCCTTATATGGATGCAGAAACCTTGCATTTGCATTATACTTTCCATCATGGCGGAGCAATAAAAGGGGCAAATAAAGATTTGCAAATGATAAAAAAAGCTTTAGATGAAAACAATTTAGAAACAGTTGATTTTTGGACAAAAAAACTATCCTATCATTTTTCATCTCATATCTTGCATTCTATATTCTGGACAAATCTCACTAATAAAAGTACCTTGCCACAAGGGAATTTATTAAATAGAATTGAGAAAAATTTTGGTAGTTTTGATCGATTGAAAGTTTTAATTGCAGCCACCTCTAAAAATGTAGATGGCAACGGTTGGGGAATTTTGGCCTATCAACCTTACAGTGATAGTCTAGTGATTTTGCAATGTGAAAACCACGAAAAACTAACACAGTGGGGAGCTATTCCATTATTGGTTATAGATGTTTGGGAACATGCTTATTATTTAAAATACAAAAACAAACGAACTGATTTTGTAGATGCACTATTTAACATTATCAATTGGGATAACGTAGCGATGCGATTGAATGATGCTGAAAAATTGATGAAGTAAAAATATTAGTAGTTATATTAAGTAAACTAAAATTCAACCCGATAGGTGCAATTATTCAAAACGTCAGTTCGATTTTTTGTAAAAATTACTCTTGAAGATAATTTACCATCAAAAACTAATTATACTTAATAGTACAGCATTATTCTAAAGTTAGCGCGCCCAGGATTTCTTCGGATAAAAAAGGTCCACCTGGATAAGTTGCTGTATAATCGAGATTCATCCATATTTGACCACGCTCGTCTATGTGGTAATGAAGTTGTTTTTCGTTGCTTTCATTTACAAATAAAACATTTTTTATTAGAAAGTTTACTTTTTCTAAATCCTTTTGGGAACCAATTAAAAGTTCTGGATAAATATGTCCTTTAGTGTGAATTAACCTTGGAGTTCCCCCAATTGATTTTATACTTGCTGCCATTAAAATAGAATGATCATCACAATCTCCTGAAAAGTATAGCAATGATTCACTAGCTGTAGCTATATAATCCCCTTCTTTTGGATCACTCACATAATTCCATCGGTGATTTATTTCTTTAAATACTGCAAAACACTGAATAATAGTTCTGTAATCAGAATATCCTTTTAAGTTTTTGAAATGCTTTGAAGTAGCCATAATCGCAAAATTTCTAATTTTTGGATTTTGGTACTCAATGGCATTAATTATTTTTAATTTATTAGGAAAAGGAAGTAGTTTGGCAATGATTATATCTTGTGGATATGGATTGTCAGACATGGAATACATCATTGAATTATAATCTTCAAAAACACTGTTAAAACCATAATTCCCTATCACTGAACCGTAAAATAAAACCAATAAATAGATAAGAATGCAGATTAGGATAATTGTCCTAAGAAATCTCAAAATTAATTGTATTGATACTATTATGAGTAGGAACAAAATGATTCGGTCAATATTAAAAAACCAATTGGGATTGATCAGGTTTTGATGTACAATTATAAAAACCGGAATAGCAATCAATATGTTTAAGACAAAAATAATAACGTCATCCCAGGGTTTTTTGACCTGAAATTTTTGTTTAATACCTTGAAAAGTGATTTTTTTTATTTTTATCATAATAACAGTAAAAACAGAAATCTAGACTGCCTTTACAATTTTATCAAAAGTACCTTTTTTATCGATAATTTTAAGTTGAAATAGTTGATTTTGAACTTTGTTTAACATTTTTTCAGTTAATGATTTTTGAGACCATTGTGTTAAAGAAAGCCATTCTTGAATATCCTCAATTTTCTGATTATAATTTGACGCTAAAGTTTTGTCAATACTTGGAATGTCTTTAAATTCTTGAGTAGTTTGATTAATGATTTCTAAAATTTTCGAAATAATTTTAGGTTGTTTTTCTAAAACTTCATCACGAACAGCAATTACAAAACAAGGCCACGGTGTAGGGCAATCAGCAACTCTACGGAAAATTCCTTTATCAACAAGTGGTTTTGTCATAAATCGCTCCCACATAAAATAATCAGCTGTTCCATTTGTCAAAGCTTCTACAGCGCCATCAATGGTATTAACAATTTCAAACTGAAGATTATCTGTTTTCCATCCCGAATTAAGTCGGGATTGATTATCGGCATTGATATAGGCCATTAATTGCGAACCGGAACCCAATCTGGAAATAGCAACTTTGGTGTTTTCTAAGTCAGCTAATGTCTTATAGTTGGATTTTGCAGCTACGTGAATTCCCCAAATTAAAGGGCTTTCTACATAAACCTGAACTATTTTACTCGGGTTTCCGGCAACGATATCTTTTACGATTCCTTCGGTTAGAATTACGGCAATATCAGTTTCTTTATCACGAAGCATTTGGCACATTTTTCCTGTTCCTTCAGGAACGTCAGTCCATTGTAAATCAATGTTTTCTTTTTCGAAATCTCCGTTTTCTATGCTTAAATGCCAAGGAAGATTAAAATGTTCTGGAACACCAGCTATTTTTATTTGTTTCATGTTTAAGATTTAAGATGTAAAAAAGCAAACACTAATTTGCACGAATTAATTAGTAAAAATTAGTCAAATTCGAGTTTAAATTTTTCCCTTGCATTCGTGTACATACTATGACATTATGTGATAATCATTAAAAATCACACATTAATATCTTTAAAATTATTCAGTTTTGCATAACGAATCATATTGGTAAATGCTTCTTGATCCAGTTTAGGTATTTCAAGAATAGAGTTCAATAAAGTAGTGTCATATTCATTTGCAGCAGTTGTGAAATAAGGGTTTAAATGTTTGCCAATGCTTTCATAATACAATTTTTCGATAGTGTTTTTGTATTTGAAGTCTAATGGATTTTGTATTAAAGTAAAATTAGTATAACCAACTTCTTTCATAATCAACTGCAATCCTTTTACCATATTGAAACTTTTAGTATTTACAATATTAAGTTGTTCAATATCTTCTCTTTCGAAGGTGTTTACAATCACTTTTGCCACATAATCGACAGGGATAATGTTCAAAACAGTTTCTTCATTGACAATAAAACGTACATTTTCTTGTTCGCCTTTTCGTTGAGATGTAAAGTGAAAGAATTTTGCCAAAAGATAAAAAACCATATATTTTGAAATGAAAAATTGATTTTCGGTTCCTAACATTTTGCCTCCAATAACACTTGGACGTAAAATTTGAAAGGGCAAACCTATTTTTTTACATTCTTGGGCTATAAAATTTTCCGAATGGAATTTAGCATTTTC
>JBJOQF010000151.1:0-3146 GCA_046050185.1 Bacteroidota bacterium | reverse complement strand
GTTTTTCCCTAAGATTTAATTCGTGTTCAGCGTAAGCATAAATTCGATCTTCATTTGAAACAAAAACAGCTATTTTATCTTGTGGCAATCTTAAAAAATGATTTTCATCTTGATAAAAAGGAATTACATTTAGTTTGTAAGATGGATTTAACAACTGCAATTGTGCAACGGGAACGTCCAGCAAATCTGAAATTTGTTTGAACGACATTTGCTTTTTAATCAGAATAGTATCTGTAGCAAAATGTTTAATTATTGCTTTATCCGGTTTGATTCCATGTGCAGTATGGTATTCATAAATATACATTGTTGCTAAAAAAGCAGGCACATATCCTTGTGTTTCTTTTGGAAGATTTTTTCTGATGTTCCAATAATTCTGCTGTCCACCAGAACGTCTGATTGCCTTAGAAACATTTCCCGGTCCAGAATTATAAGAAGCTAAAACCAAATCCCAATCGCCAAATATTTTGTACATATTAGACATGTATTGAGCTGCAGATTCAGAAGCTTTCAAAACATCGCTTCGTTCATCAATATAGGAATCAATCTTCAAACCATATTGTTTCCCGGTTTGATACATAAACTGCCAAAGTCCTGTAGCGCCAACTCTTGAAACTGCTTTTGGGTTTAAAGCGGATTCTACAACTGCTAAATATTTTATTTCTAAAGGAACATTTTGTTTGGCAAGTGCTTCTTCAAAAAGCGGGAAGTAATACTCGGAAATCGCCATCAATCGTTCAAAAGATTTCTTTCTGTTTTTCAGGAATGATTTGATGATGTTTTCCAGACCTTGATTGTACTCAATATTGAAAGGTGATTTTGCATCCATTGCCGCCAGTCTTTCTTTTAAAAGAGCAGTAGGCAATTCATAGTCCACTTTTTCGTCAATATTAATGTTCTTAATATCGTCGGTTATATTATTGTATAAATCTAAATTGGTCAATTCTTTCATCCACAAGCTATCAACGCAAGAAGCCATGTCATCTTTTACAAAGGTTTTCTTGATAGAATCTAAATAGGATAATTTTGATTCTATTTTTATAATGTCTTTATTTTCAACAACTTTTTGCGAAAATAAATGCATTGATAACAATAGAAATAACGATAGGGTGGTATTTTTTACATTCATATTTTAATGATCAAAGGCCTAAATTTCAAATGATTACAATCGTATTTTTTACAAACATAACAGGTTAAAACTGAAAATTTCTTTAAATATTGTTAAAAATGCAACTTTTAGTTCAATTATGAAGAATTTTCCCTGATTTCACTATAAAATTTCCTTTTAAAACACAATTCGTCAAATTTTAAAACTAAAAAACCTTAGCGACAAAAAGTTCATCGCTAAGGTTATATTATTATAGACTAAGGCTTTTTTATACTGGATTACAGTTTAAATGAACCCTTTTTAATCAATGTATTAGTCAAGTATCGCGGCAATTCCTGGCAATACTCTTCCTTCAAGCATTTCTAACATTGCGCCTCCACCAGTTGAAACATAACTTACTTTATCTTCGAATCCGAATTGTTTTACTGCTGCCACTGAATCTCCACCACCTACAAGTGAGAACGCTCCGTTTGCAGTAGCTTCAGCAATAAAATTCCCTAATTCAATTGTTCCATTAGCAAAACTTTCCATTTCAAAAACGCCTAATGGACCATTCCAAAGTATTGTTTTAGATTCCAAAATTACTTTTTTGAAGTTTTCCAATGATTTTGGACCAGCATCTAATCCTTCCCATCCATCAGGAATTTCTCTTACATCCACAATTTGAGTGTTAGCTGTATTTGAAAAATCATCAGCAGCAACCACATCAACAGGAATATGAATTTGAACCCCTTTTTCTTTAGCTAATCGCAATATTTCCAATGCTAATTCTTGTTTGTCATCTTCACAAATAGAATTTCCCACTTTACCGCCCAATGCTTTTACAAAAGTAAATGTCATTCCACCACCAATAATCATGTGGTCCACTTTGTCCAGAATATTCTCAATAACTGTAATTTTAGAAGAAACTTTAGATCCACCAAGAACTGCTGTTACTGGTTTTTCACTGTTTTTCAAAACTTTGTTTAAGCTTTCGATTTCTTTAGCCAATAATAATCCGAAACATTTTTCAGTTGGGAAAAACTGAGCAATAATTGTAGTTGAAGCGTGTGCTCTGTGTGCTGTTCCAAATGCGTCGTTTACATAAATATCACCAAGTGACGCTAATTCTTTTGCGAAAGCAACATCTCCAGCTTCTTCTTCGCTATGAAAACGTAAATTTTCTAATAATAAAACTTCTCCGGCTTGTAATTTTTCAGCAGCAGTTGCAGCTTCTTCACCAACACAGTTTGAAGCAAACTGAACAGGTACTCCAAGCACTTCAGAAGTAGTTTTTAAGATGTGTTTCAATGAATATTTTTCTTCAACACCTTTTGGTCTCCCTAAATGTGACATCAAAATTACGCTTCCGCCTTGAGCAAGAATAGCATCAATTGTAGGTTTTGCCGCTTCGATACGAGTTACATCTGTTACATTGAAATTTTCGTCCAAAGGCACGTTAAAATCAACACGTATTATTGCTTTCTTATTTTTAAAATCAAAATCGTTTAAAGTTTTCATTAAGTATATTTTTAGTTTGTTTTTTTTGAAAGAATAACAAATATAGAACTTTTCAGGAACTAAAAAATAAGAATAGTTTGAAAATTAGGGAAATTCACTAACGAAAACGTTATAATTGTCTCAAATTTTTTATTTTTTGGAATTAATTTCAAAAAATATTTCTCTCTAAAATGGTTACTTTATGGGATTTCTAAAACAATGAGAAGCGCATTTTTGGATAATGCTTCCCATTCTAAGGAGTTAATTCCGGATAAACTTAATCCTTCTTTTGATTCTAACAACCAATTTTCGATTTCAAAAGCATCATTAACTTCTTTTCTTGCCTCATAGATTTTTATAAAACCAAATGCCTTTGCAATTTCGAATAATGGAATTAATTGGTTTTTATCAGTTAAACCAAAATTAAACTGTTGAAAATTATTTTCTGAATCGTGAATTTTGATTTTGTAATTTCCATTGAGAGAATGCTTTTTCCACAGCTTGTTGAAATCAAGAAAAAACAGGGAGTTCAAAATAAGCGGTAGTAAAAAAATCAATCTCA
>JBJOQF010000150.1:0-2991 GCA_046050185.1 Bacteroidota bacterium | reverse complement strand
GATTAATGAGTCTGTTTAATATGTTTTTCATTTTTCCTCCCCCAGCCCCTCAGAAGGAGGGGAGCTCCTATTGGGGTAAATAGGGTTTTAATTAATTTTAATCTTAAACTAAAGTGTAGTACTTACTGCCAACTAAATACTGAAAACTGTCTACTTTTTTTAATGTTCGTTTCTTTTGTAAATCCACATCGGTTCTTTTTTCCTGCGCGTTCAAAACCATTTTTTTTATAGAAATCTATCGTTTTTCTATCTGCCGTCAGCATTTGCATGCGAAAGCTACTATATTTCTCTTATATTTTATCAAAAATCATTTTGCCAATTCCTTTTCCTTGATAGTCTGGATGAACTAATAGATGTGGGTAATAAACCACCAAATGTCCATCAGAAATAGCATTTCCCAGTCCAACTAATTTTTTATTTTCCCAAGCAGTAATTAAAGTATCCGAATTTAAAAGGCCATTAAACAATTGTTCTGGTTTGTCAACTGAACTCCATTCGTTTGCTTTATAAAGTGCTATTACATCTTCAATTTTTAAATCTTTTGTTTCTTAGATTTGTATATCCATTTTGTTTTTTTATTGAAAAATACAACTGTGTACGTACGTTGCACTGCAACGTCTCTACGATTTTACCCAATTTTCCAACATCTTTTTCCCATTTGGTGTCAACACGCTTTCCGGATGAAATTGTACCCCGCGAACATCGTAGGTTTTGTGACGCAACGACATCACTTGTCCATTTTCGTCGAATGAAGTGGCTTCCAAAACATCTGGTAAATTGGTGTCAACCACCCAGGAATGGTAACGTCCTACTTCAAATTCGTTTCCTAATCCTTCGAATAAAAGCTCATCATCAACTACTGTTTTTACCATCGTTGCAACACCATGATATACTTTGTCTAAATTAGAAAGCGTTCCTCCATATACTTCTCCAATAGCTTGTTGGCCTAAGCATACACCAAAGATACTTTTTGTTGGGCCATATTTTTTAATGACTTCTTTCAATAATCCTGCTTCGTCTGGAATTCCAGGTCCAGGAGAAAGAAGAATTTTATCGAAAACTGCAATTTCATCAATATCAAATTCATCGTTTCTGTAAACGGTTACTGCGCAATCTAAATCTTCAAGATAATGCACCAAATTATAAGTGAAACTATCGTAATTGTCTATGACTAGTATTTTTTTCATGTTTTTTATCTTTCGTCTTGTCTCTTTCGTCTTTTTCTAAATTGTTTCAGCTAAATCCAAAGCAGCATTCAGTGCTCTCAACTTGTTATATACTTCCTGCATTTCACTTTCTTCATCGGAACTGGCAATAATTCCTGCCCCGGCCTGACAATGCAATTGGTGATTTTTACTTAGAAAAGTACGAATCATAATAGCATGATTAAAATTACCTTCAAAATCCATAAAACCGATGGCTCCGCCATAAAAAGTTCTATTGGTTTTTTCGTAATCTTCTATGAGTTGCATTGCTCTGTGTTTTGGCGCACCGCTTAATGTTCCTGCCGGAAAAGTATCGGCTACGACTTGCATCGTTGTTGCGCTTGGGTGCAAATGTCCTGTCACTTTTGAAACTAAGTGAATAACATGCGAGAAAAATTGCACTTCTCTATATTTTTCAACATTAACATTATGGCCGTTTCTGCTTAAATCATTTCTAGCTAAATCCACCAGCATAACATGTTCACTATTTTCTTTTTTATCTATGGATAATTCTTTGGCAAGTATGGCGTCTTTTTCATCATCACCTGTTCTTTTAAAAGTTCCTGCTATGGGATGAATTTCGGCTTTGCGGTCTTTGACAATAATTTGGGCTTCTGGTGAAGAACCAAATATTTTGAAATCACCATAATCAAAAAAGAATAAATAGGGTGAAGGGTTGATGCTTCGCAATGCTCTGTAAACATTGAATTCATCCCCTTTAAAACCTTGGGTAAACCTGCGTGATAACACTAATTGGAACACATCACCTCTATAACAATGCTTTTTGGCCAAAGCCACATTATGCTTGAATTCGTCGTCTGTCAAATTAGAAAAACCTTCTCCTTCTTTAGAGAATTTATAAGAAGCAATGTTTCGGGATTGTAATAATTGTTCGATTTCTGAAATGTTGTTTCTTTCGTCTAAACTATGACAAAAAATGTAAGCTTCATTCTTGAAATGATTAATGGCAATGATATTTTGATACACTGCATAATAAACATCAGGAATAGAAATGCTATTGTCTTTTTTTGCAATCGTTACTTTTTCGAAATAACGAACGGCATCATACGAAATGTAACCAAACAAACCATTATTGATGAATTTGAAATCATTTTTCTCCGATTTGAACTGACCTGAAAATTCTTGAATTACCTGTGGAATATCAATAGTTTTGTCAATGTTGATTTTCTCAATACTACCATCAGGAAAGTTCTTGTAAATGCTTTCATTTTCTATTTTTATAGAAGCAATCGGGTTGCAACAGATATATGAAAAACTGTTATCATTTCCATGATAATCACTGCTTTCCAATAATAAACTATTTGGGAATTTATCACGAATTTTGAGATACACACTTACTGGAGTAATAGTATCAGCAAGGATTTGCTTGTATTTTGTATTTAGTATAAAAGGTTTCAATTTGTATAATTTTTAGTGTTGTGTGATAGTGATAAAATAGGCACAAAAAAAAGGCCTGTCGTGATGACAAGCCTTTTATATTTATAGTTTAATAATACTATAGGAAGCTTAGTTCACGACGATTGACGTAAATTGTTCCACCACCAAGTATTGTTTATTGTTGTTTTCATCATTTTTTTCTTGTGACAAATATATAAATGAATTTCGATTATTCAAAAATAAAAAAACAAAAAAAAATATTAAATTTTAGGCTTTTTTGTTAAATAAATTGTGCTTAAAAAACTAAATCAACATTTAATTCAAATTCATCGTAAATTGTTTTATCTCCCAAATCATCAAAATAACTACCGGAGCCGTATTTGATGTC
>JBJOQF010000149.1:0-3473 GCA_046050185.1 Bacteroidota bacterium | reverse complement strand
GCCGGATTTCCTTTTTGGCCTCTTAGTATTCGTAATACATTATATTGTTCTCCAGATATATCATACGGTTTCAATATTTCATTGAAATTATCTGTTATAACATTTTGAGTATATAAAATATTCAGAGTAATTTTTTTTGAAATGTCTAATGCTATTGTGCTTTTTATTTCATCTTCAATTTTCATGCCTTTACGAATATTATTTGTCGATACAAATGTAACACTTTTTATATTTGTATATACAAATGTCTGTTATTTTTTTGTTAAAATTATTTTAAGTTTTTAGAAGGCGTTGTTTTCTAGTTAATTATTGTTTTTTGAATGATAAAGTAAAGGTAAATTGTGTAAAATGTATGGTCACTATCTAATGTAGGATTAGAAGATTGTATGCTTTTTATTTTTTAATATTTGTGTTTTCTATTTTTAATTATAATTTATTATATTTAAACCCGTTGGATGTAATTATTAAAAATGACAATTTGAGTGTTTTTTGTGTAGTAAAAAGGGACAAATAATGCTTTTAGAATCGTTTTTGATGAAATTTTTCTTATTCTCATTACTGTTTTTTTTGACGAAAATCACTCAAACTGACGAAAAATTATTATCAAAAACTAATTACACTAATATAGATGGGTTATATTTAACACATTTAATAGATTTTTTATTTGAATTTTTATGGATATGAAAGAAGCAAAACCTACTTATAATGAACTGCTTAATAAAGTAAAAGAACAAGAATTAGAAATTACTCAATTACTAGAAAAAAAAGAGGCGTTAACTAAATTCAAATTTTTTATTGAAGAGTCCAGTGATTTAGTATGTATTGTAGGTGTTGATGCTTTTTTTAAAGAAATTAATCCCGCTTTTGTTGATATTTTAGGGTATTCAAAAGAAGAGTTACTTAACAATTCTTTAGTCCATATTTTACACCCGGATGATATTGAAAGTTCATTAAAAGAAATTGAAAGTCTATCTAAGGGAATACCTACAGTAAATTTTGAAAATAGATTTCTAAAAAATAATGGTGAATTTGTGACCATTCAATGGACTGCAAATAGTATTTCTTCTGAAAACATTTATGCAATTGGAAGAGATATTTCAGAGATAAGAAACATCCAAGAAAAATTAATCAGAAGTGAAAACCTCTTAAATTATGCGCAGAAAAACGCAAAAATGGGCACTTGGGAATTCAATTTTAGTACTAGAGATATACTTTGGTCAAATGAATTGTACGCTATTTTTGAAATTGAAAAAGAGGAGGGACAAGATTTATTTAAAGAATATTTAAATAATTTCACTAAAGAAGACAAAGCATTATTTCAAGAAAAAATTGCGCAATTAATGATTGACAAAAAACCTTTTGAAATAGAACAATCTGCTACTTTTTTTAATAAAAAGGTAAAATGGTTTAACCAATCTATTTTTCCTTTATTAGATGATCAAGGTAATGTATTTGGAATCAGAGGTAATACTCAAGATTTTACTTTAAAAAAATTAATTGAGATCGAGGCTAAAGCTAAAGAAAAAGCTGAGGTTGACTCTAAACTAAAAGCTATTGAAGAGGAAAGCAATGCTAAGTTTAAGAGTTATATAGATAATGCTCCAGATGCCGTTTTTGTATTAGATGAAAAAGGAAATTATTTAGATATAAATCCTGCAGCAACAGTATTGACCGGTTACTCAAAAGAGGAATTATTAACAATGAAATTTGGTGATTTATCTTCTCAAGATTCTCTAAAAGAATATTTTAAGGAATTCCGAAATCTTTTGAATAATGGAATAGCAAAAAAAGAAATTAAAGCGATTCATAAAAAAGGAGAAATTAGATGGTGGTCAGTAGAAGCTGTAAAACTTTCAGCAAATCGTTTTATTGGTTTTGTTAAGGATATAACCGAAAGTAAAAATGCCGAAATAATAATTAAAGCCGAAAGAGATAAGTTTGTTAAAATTGCAGCAACTTCTCCCGGACTAATTTATTCTATGCGTGAAAATAAAGATGGATCATTATCATATCCTTATGCCAGTAACGTTATCGAAGAAATTTACGGATTTTCGTATGAAGAAATTAAAAATGATGTAAGTAAGGTTTTTTCATTGATTCATCCTGACGATTTAGATTATGTTAAGGCTAGCATTGTTGAAACCAAATTAAAGTTAATTCCGCTCAAAGGGGAATACCGTTACTTTCATCCAATAAAAGGGATGGTGTGGCATGAAATAAATTCTTTGCCAGAAGTTGAACCGGAAGGAACAGTAATTTGTCACGGTATTATCACTGATATAACACAAAGAAAAGATGTAGAACAAAAAATCATTAAAGCAAACCGACTTTATCTGTTTATCAGTCAAATGAATCAAATGATTGTTCGTACCACTGATGAACAAACTCTTTTTAGAGAAGCTTGTAATATCGCGGTGAATATAGGAATGTTTAGAATGGCTTGGATTGGTATGGTTGATGAAGCTACTAAAAAAGTAATTCCACAAATGATAGCTGGAGATGAAAAAGGATATCTTTCTAAAATTAAGTCAATTTCAGTTGAAGATGTGCCACAAGGAAGAGGTCCGGCCGGAACTGCAATTCGGGAAGAGCAATATGTTGTTTGTAACGATATTAAAACCGATACAAGAATGGCTACATGGAGAGAAGAAGCTTTAGAACGAGGCTATTTTTCTTCAATTGCTATACCAATAAAAAAATTCGGAAAAGCAGTTGGCGTTTTTTCTTTTTATGCCGGTGAAAAAAACTTTTTTGATGCTGAAGAAATAGCATTATTAGAAGAGGCAGTAGAAGATGTAGCTTTTGCAATAGAAATTTTCGAAAAAGAGGCTTTAAGGGAAAAAGCAGAAAAAGCCGTTTCTGAAAGTCAAAAACGTTATGATACCCTTACCGAAGTATCTCCGGTTGGTATTTTTAGAACAGATTCAACAGGAAAAACTACTTACGTAAATCCTAGCTGGTGTCAAGTTTCAGGTTTGTCTTTTGAAGAAGCTTTAGGTAATGGATGGTTAAATGCAGTCCATCCAGAAGATAGAATAGCTTTATTTAGTAATTGGGAAAATGGAGGGTCAGAACTAGAAATTTCTTTAACAGAGTACCGTTTTCTTCGCCCTGATGGTTCAATTGTATGGGTGATGGGAGAGGTAATTCCTGAGAGAAATATTGAAAACAAGATTGTAGGCTACATAGGTACAACAACTGATATTACAGAACGTAAAATTGCAGAAAATTTAATTTTAAAGGAAAAAGAACTTTCAGAAAATATAATTAATAATTTACCAGGTATTTGTTACCTCTATAACGAATCTGGAAAATTTGTAAAATGGAATAAGAACTTTGAAGAAGTTACGGAGTATACCAGTAACGAAATTATGAAAATGAATCCATTAGATTTTTTTGATGGAGAAGAAAAGCAAAAAGTTAAAAATAGAATTAAAACTGTTTTTGAAACAAAATTACCAACAATAGATGTT
>JBJOQF010000148.1:0-3543 GCA_046050185.1 Bacteroidota bacterium | reverse complement strand
GATTCCTTATAGAGGTGGCGTTATGGTTTCTTATAAATTAAATTAAACTTATTTTAGCAATTTAGGTAATGTTTTTATGTACAGGTCTTCTACTTGTTTTCTTGCCCAATCTGTTTTTCGTAAAAAAGTTAAACTTGATTTTACACTTGGATTATCTGTAAAACATTTAATTTTTATGAGTACTCCCAAAGTATCAAATCCATAATATTCAACTAATTGTTCAACAATTTTTTGAAGTGTTATTCCGTGTAAAGGGTCTTTTGATTTTGAATTTTCCATTTTGCAAATTTAAGTATTTATATAAAAACAATTGGTGTTTCATAGATTTGTTTCTACCTTTGTATACCTATGCTGAAAACAATAAACATCTACAATAAAAGAGCCAAATTCGACTATGAAATAATCGAGACATTTACTGCTGGAATTGTTTTGGCAGGAACTGAAATTAAATCCATTCGATTAGGAAAGGCGAATATTACAGAGAGTTTTTGTGAATTTAGTAACAACGAACTTTTTGCAATCAATACATACATTGAAGAATACACTTTTGGTAATCAATTTAACCACAAAGCCAGAAGCGAACGTAAATTACTTTTGAATAAAAGAGAATTGAAAGGATTAATCAAAAGCGTTCAAGCAAAAGGGCTAACAATTATTCCTTTGAAATTATTCACTAATGAAAAAGGAATGGCTAAACTCCAAATTGGTCTTTGTAAAGGAAAGAAAACCTACGACAAACGCGAATCGTTAAAAGAACAAGATACTAAACGCGACCTTGACAGAATAAAAAAATCATTTTAAATTCTATTTTATGTTTTTTTTAAAAAAGATTTTTTTATCAAAATTAAATGACTAAATTTGTCAAGACAATTTAAAACATTTTAATACAATGAAAACACTGCTCAAAAATGCAAGAGAACAAAAAGGACTCAAAACTAGAGAAGTGGCTCAACTTTTAGGAATTGATCAAGCATTGATCAGTAAATTTGAGAGTGGTGGCAGGAAACCTACAAGAGAGCAAATTCAAAAACTAGCGGCATTACTTGAAATAGATTTAGAAACAATAATGGTAGCTTGGCTTAAAGAAAAAATTCTTTATGAAATAGGTTTAGATGAGTTTGCATTAAAAGCATTACAGGTTGCAGAGGAAGAAATAAGATATCAAAGCAAAACATCTAAGAAAAAGCTATCTACAACATTGCAAAAAATTCTAGATGAAATAGATTCCTTAAAGATAAAATTGGATACTTTCAGGGAATTTGACAGTTATCGGATTGCTCAGGCTTTAGAATTAGAATACACTTTTGAAAGTAATCGTATTGAGGGAAATACCATGACGCTTCGAGAAACTGATTTGGTTATTAATGAAGGTTTGACCATTTCAGGTAAAAGTATGCGAGAACATCTTGAAGTAATTAACCATCAAGAAGCGATTGCTTATATCAAAGATTTAATGCAAAAAAACACTTCCATAAATGAACGAGAAGTGCTTTCTATTCACAATCTTATCTTAAGAGGTATTCATCCGGAAGATGCAGGTCGTTATAGAAAAGTACAAGTAATGATACAAGGAAGCAGTCATATGCCTCCGCAACCTTTTCTGGTTGCCAAAGAAATGGAAGATTTTTTCATTTGGTTTGAAACCAATAAAAACAGTCTTCATCCTATCGTTTTGGCTGCTGAAATGCACGAACGCTTAGTCACTATCCATCCATTTATAGATGGAAACGGTAGAACTTCACGTTTAGTAATGAACTTGATTTTGTTGCAACATGGCTACATTATTGCTAATATAAAAGGTGATTATGAAAGTAGAATGCGATATTACCAAGCACTGGAAACGGCTCAAACTAAAAACAATAAAGAAGATTTTTTGTTATTTATAGCTCAAATAGAAAAAGAAAGCTTAGAACGTTATCTAAGTATTATTGGTCAATAAAAAACATTTTCAGCTCCCTTCCCTTTGAGAAGGGCTGGAGATGGATTTTAATTTTTATCTTCTAATAATGGAACAAATCGAAATTCACCAAACTCATGTTTTTCGAATTGAGTTTCATTTTTTCTGATTAGCAAAGTCATAATCTGTACATCTTCTCCTAATGGAATAACTAATCTTCCTCCTATTTTTAACTGTGCCATCAAAGGTTGGGGAATAAATGGCGCGCCCGCAGTTACAATAATACTATCAAAAGGTGCATAACTTGGCAATCCTTTATATCCATCTCCAAAAGAAAGATGTTTAGGACGAATTCCTAATTTGGGAAATAAAACTGAGGTTTGCTTGAACAATTCATTTTGTCTTTCTACGCTAAATACTTTTGCTCCCATGGTAAACAAAACAGCCGTTTGATACCCTGAACCTGTTCCTATTTCTAAAATTTTATGTTCTTTTTTTACTTCTAATAATTGGGATTGAAAAGCTACTGTGTATGGTTGAGAAATGGTTTGGCCTGCGCCAATTGGAAATGCTTTATCCTGATAGGCATAATCTTCAAAACTAGAATTTAAGAATAAGTGTCTTGGAATTTTTTTTATAGCAGCCAAAACATTTTTATCAGTAATGCCCTTTTGTTCTAAAACGCTTACTAATTGATTCCTAAGTCCTTGATGTTTGGCTGTGTCTTTCAAAATTTGATATTTTATTTTGGTAAAAATAGAAAACAATTTCTAATTTTAAATATTGAAAATTAAATTTAAAATAGAATAAATAATTGTTCATTATCAATAAAAAATCAATCAATTTATTGCTATTTTTGTACAAATTACATAATTATGCTGAAAATTGGAGTATTAGGTGCCGGTCATCTTGGAAAAATACATTTACGTTTATTACAACAATCAGAAAAATATGAATTGGTTGGTTTTTATGATGAAAATCTTGAAAATGGAGCCAAAATTGCTACTGAATTTGGCTACAAACAATTTGATACTATAGCTAAATTAATTCATGCTGTTGACGTTATAGATATCGTCACTCCTACACTTTCTCATTACAAATGTGCTAAAGTTTCCATCAAATCTGGAAAACATGTTTTTATTGAAAAACCCATTTCTACAACTGTTGAAGAAGCTGAAGAAATAATTGCTTTATCAAAAGAGTACAATGTCAAAGGGCAAGTAGGTCATGTAGAGCGCTTCAATCCCGCATTTATCGCTACCAAAAACATGATCGAGAATCCAATGTTCATTGAAACTCACCGCTTGGCTGAATTCAATCCTCGTGGCACTGATGTTCCCGTAGTTCTTGATTTGATGATTCATGACATTGATGCTATTTTGAGCGTTGTAAAATCCAAAGTAAAAAATATCAATGCCAGTGGTGTTTCTGTTATAAGTGATACACCAGATATTGCCAATGCCCGAATCGAATTCGAAAATGGTTGTGTAGCTAATTTAACAGCAAGCAGAATTTCGATGAAAAACATGCGTAAATCTCGTTTCTTCCAGAAAGATGCCTATATCTCAGTTGATTTTCTGGAAAAAAAATGCGAAGTAGTAAAAATGAAAGATGCTCCAGAAGTTCCTGGTGATTTTGATATTATT
>JBJOQF010000147.1:0-4514 GCA_046050185.1 Bacteroidota bacterium | reverse complement strand
AATTACAACAATCTCTTTATTTTCTTGTTCGAAGAATGATACCGCTACAGTTGAGCCACTTAGAGATTATGCAGTACAATTTGCTACTGATAATACTGACATTGAAGAATATTTAAAAACGAATTATATAACGGTTGTAAATCATGACGGATTTGCAGATGATCAAGATATAACCATTACAAAGATACCAACTGGAGGTACTCAAAAATCAATTTGGGACCAAACTACCTACGAACTTAAAAGTAGAAATGTAAGCCTACATGATATTACTTATAAAATGTATTATTTAGTATTGAGAGCAGGAACGGGAGCAGCACCTTGTAATTTAGATGGAGTATTAACCGCTTATAAAGGAGAATATTTAGCACGTGAAACTACAGATGGTGTTACAACAATAACTTCAACTCCATTTGAAGAAGTTAAGTATCCTCAATCTTTTTTAAGTTTATTTAGCACCATCACTGGGTGGGGAGAAATATTTCCACAATTCAATACAGGAACTTATTCCTCTAATGCTGATGGTACTGTAACGCATAATGATTTTGGTGCAGGTGTAATGTTTATTCCTTCGGGATTAGCGTATTTTTCTTCAGGAAGCGGAATTATTCCTTCTTATTCTCCTTTAGTATTTAGTTTCAAATTATATGAAATAAATCGATTAGACCAAGATAGCGATGGTATTCCGTCTTATCAAGAAGATATAAATGGTGACGGTTACATGCGCGTATTAGCAACAGGAGTTGCGAATCCTGATGATACTGATGGAGATGAAATTCCTAATTTTTTAGATGTTGATGATGATGGAGATAATTATACTACTAAAATAGAAATAAAAAACCCAGCTACCGGATTACCTTTCCCATTTGCAGATATTCCAAGTTGTAATGGTAATACAACTGATCCGGCAAGAATCAAAAAGCATTTAGATAAAGCCTGTCAATAATAAAAAAAATCTGTCTGTAAAAAAGAAATCCCATTCTGTCTAAATATAGACGAATGGGATTTTTTATGTTTCTCCCAACTCCTCTCAAAAGAAAGAATAAAGTTGGAAATTTATGTTTTAGTTATTTTCTTTTAATAACTCTTTCTACAGCTTCAACAATCGCTTGGTTGTTTAGTTTGTATTTTTCCATTAATTGCTCTGGTGTTCCAGATTCTCCAAAACTGTCATTTACAGCAACAAACTCTTGTGGAGCTGGATTATTCAATGCTAATACTCTAGAAATGCTTTCGCCAAGACCGCCAAGAATATTATGTTCTTCAGCAGTAACGATACATTTTGTTTTTGCCAATGATTTCAAAATGGCTTCTTCATCCAATGGTTTAATTGTATGAATGTTGATTACTTCAGCTGAAATACCTTTAGCTTCTAATGCTTCAGCAGCGATAAGTGCTTCCCATACTAAATGTCCTGTAGCAACAATTGTTACATCAGTACCTTCGTTTAAAAGAATTGCTTTGCCAATTACGAAAGGCTCGTCAGCCGGCATAAAGTTAGGAACAACTGGACGACCAAAACGCAAATAAGCCGGACCATGATGGTCAGCTAAAGCTAATGTAGCCGCTTTAGTTTGATTGTGATCACAAGTGTTGATTACAGTCATTCCCGGTAACATTTTCATTAATCCAATATCTTCAAGAATTTGGTGAGTTGCACCATCTTCACCTAAAGTTAAACCTGCGTGTGAAGCACAAATTTTTACGTTTTTCTCAGAATAAGCAACTGATTGACGAATTTGATCGTAAACTCTTCCTGTAGAAAAGTTAGCAAAAGTTCCTGTGAAAGGAATTTTTCCACCAATAGTTAAACCGGCTGCAATTCCAATCATGTTTGCTTCAGCAATTCCAATTTGGAAAAAACGCTCTGGGTGATTTTTCTTGAAATCGTCAAATTTTAATGAACCAATTAAATCAGCACAAAGTGCCACAACATTTTCATTGGTTTGACCTAATTGGGTCATTCCTGCTCCAAAACCCGAACGAGTATCTTTACTTCCTGTATTTGTATATTTTTTCATTTTCCTCCCCCAACCCCTCCGAAGGAGGGGAGTTCCTATTGGGGTAAATAGGGTTTTATATTTTTATTTATCAATTTTGTAGCTGTTCCTCCCCTTTGGGGAGGTTAGGAGGGGATTAGTAGTCTGAATTACCTCCAGTATTATAATTTTGTCCTAAAGCATTTTCAAGTTGCGCATCATTTGGCGCTTTACCATGCCAAGCATGACTGTACATCATATAATCTACACCATTACCCATTTCAGTATGCAACAATACGCAAACTGGTTTTCCTTTTCCAGTTCTTGATTTAGCATCATTCATTCCAGCAATAATAGCTTCAATGTCGTTTCCTTTTTCAATTTCCAAAACATCCCAATCAAAAGCTTCAAATTTAGCACGGATACTTCCCATACATAAAACTTCGTCAGTTGTACCATCAATTTGTTTTCCATTTAAATCGATTGTAGCGATAAGATTGTCTACTTTTTTAGCAGAAGCATACATAATTGCTTCCCAGTTTTGACCTTCTTGTAATTCACCATCACCGTGAAGCGTGTAAATAATATGATTGTCACCATTTAATTTTTTCGCTTGTGCAGCACCAATTCCTACTGATAATCCTTGTCCAAGAGAACCTGATGCAATACGTACTCCAGGTAAACTGTCATGAGTAGTTGGGTGTCCTTGTAATCTTGAATTGATCAAACGGAAAGTTGCTAATTCCGATACTGGGAAGTAACCGCTTCTCGCTAAAACACTATAGAATACAGGAGATATATGTCCGTTTGAAAGGAAGAAAAGATCTTCTCCAATTCCGTCCATATCAAATCCTTCTTTGCGTTCCATCAAGTTTTGGTATAAGGTTACAAGAAATTCCGTACAACCTAGAGAACCTCCTGGGTGACCTGAGTTGACAGCGTGAACCATTCGAAGAATATCTCTTCTGACTTGGATAGTTAAATCGTTTAATTGTTGTGTGTTAGGCTTCATTTTGTGTGTAAAAGTTAAACTGGTGCAAATGTAAATTTTATTTAGGGTTACAGCAAACGTTTTTTTGAATATTTAATGTACAATAGATTACTGTTTGTGATTATCTGAATTACTAATTTAGAGGACTATAATTCATGAAAAAAGCCTGCATTGAGCAGGCTTTATATCAAATGGAGAAATAGTAAGTGATTATTGTTCTCCTAGTTTATTCTATTCTAAGTATTTGTAATTGCATCTGCTTTATACGCTTGTCTATTGACAGCAGATAAAGCAATTCCTGTTAATGCAGCATCAGTTTTTTTCTCTTCATCAAGTGTCATTGCCAATAGATTTGCTGCTTTGTCTTCTCCTAATGTTTTTGCAAAAGCATGTAAAGTGCCATAAGTTGCAATTTCATAATGTTTTACCTTTTGGTCTGCAGCAATAATTCCGGCATCTCGCACCATACCAATATCGGTTTCTCTGATAAGACCGTTAGTCTCTTTCAATATTCCCTGCATGGCATCACATTTTTTTGCTGTGGGGGCAATACCTGTCACTTCAAATATTTTTTCCAGACGTGATACGTGTTCTTGTGTTTCACTTAACTGGTTTTTTAATGAGTTCACTAATTCTGGCGATGAAGCATTTTTTACCATTTTTGGTAATGTTTTAGTCAATACTTTTTCAGCCCAATAAATGTCTTTTAATCCAACTTCAAATAAATCTCTCAATCCATGTGCTGCATTTGACTGCGCTTGTACAGCCCCTTTGAAAGGTTCGTTTTTACTACTTTCCGTTCTCATAATAGTTGTTTTTTTAAGATTACTTGTTGTAAGCAGTATTAATATGGTACTTGTGTGATACCAACTTATTACTTACTTTTTTAATAGTATAAAATTACACAAACTACAATCTAATCAACTGTTAATTAACTAATTGTAAATACGAATAATATGATTTTTTTAAAATTTTAACGGGCTGTTTTGAATGGTTTATAGGTGTTTTCGGTTTTATTTTACTAACTGATTTTATTCAGCAAGCTACTCCACCCGCCACCATTGTACACTTTGGTAAATCCATTTGATTTCAAAATGTTTTTTGCAGAAGCACTTCGCATTCCTGAGGCACAACAAGTGATTATAGGTTGGTTTTTATCTTTGAATTGAGATATATTGTTGCTTAAAGTATCAACAGGAATATTTATGGAACCCTTTATGTGTTCCGCTGCATATTCTCCTTTACTTCTAACATCTAGAACAATAGCTCCTTGTAATATTAAATCGGCGTAGTTTACTTTTGGACCAAATCCAAATATTTTTTTGAGTGTGTTAAACATTTTATTTAATTTAAGATTGATAATAATTTACATCTAACCAAGAACCTCCATTATAGCATTCGATTCCATGTTCGGTCAAAAAAAGTTGTGCTTGTCCACTTCGGTTTCCCGATGCACAACAAAGTACCAACGGTCCTTTAAGATTACGCAATTCTTCTACTCTTTGTGGAATTTCATTCAGTGGAATATTAATAGAATTGACTACATG
>JBJOQF010000146.1:0-3052 GCA_046050185.1 Bacteroidota bacterium | reverse complement strand
AAATAAATATACTGTTGAAGAAATAGATTTTTAATCCGTTGAGATTTTCTTTTTAAGGTAATGTGGTCAAAAATAGATTACTCTTCTTCCTTAAACCAACTGGAATACATCACATAATTATTCGAAATGCGTTCGATTTCCCCTGCAAAATCAGATTGATCAATATCTTTCACCTTTTTGGCAGGAACTCCGGCCCAAATCGAACCTGAACCAACAACTGTATTTTGAATAATAACAGCTCCGGCTGCAACAATAGAATTACTTTCAATCACACAATTATCCATTACAATTGCCCCCATTCCTATCAATACATTGTCATGAACCGTACAACCATGTACAATGGCATTATGACCAATAGAAACATTATTCCCTATAATTGTTGGATGCTTTTTATACGTACAATGGATAATGGCTCCATCCTGAATATTGACTTTATCCCCAATTTTAATAAAATTGACATCACCCCTTATTACGGCATTAAACCAAACACTGCAAGAAGAACCAAAACTAACATCACCAACAATTGTAGCATTTTCGGCTACATAACAATCATCAGGTATGGAAGGAGTTTTTCCGTTAACAGATCTAATCAACATAAATAACGTAAATTAATTGATTGCAGGACAATTACATTCGTATTTTTCAGGTTTACAAAACAGGTTAATCCCCAAAGTGATTTGATGAAAACCACCATTATCAAATTTCACAGGACCTGATACATGTGAGTAGGTATAAGCAAACATGAAATTATTGAAATTAACTCCAACGATAGGAGTAATATATTGAAGATTCTGTTTAGAAATCCCATTACCATTAGTATATTGTGCTCCGTCTAAACTTCTACGGTAGGACAAACCTCCCCAAAGCTTTCCGAAATCCATATTTTTATAGGCCTTAATATTGAAGTCGATTGATTTTTCTTTTGTCTTATCCACCAGTTGGAATAAAAGCGACGGTTCCCATAATATTCTATCTGCATCCCCAAAAACATAACCGGCACTCAACAGATATTTTCTCAAATTATCGCTTTCATATTCAGTATAAATATCTCTTCTGGTTTCAATGGCATTTTTAACAGTTCCATGAACATAAAAGTCTAAATAATTATAGGATGCTCCAATATCAAAATTCAAATAAGAATCTTTTTGTACAATAGTTCCATCAATAATAGGATCAAAATCTCCTGATTGCAAAAATGCTGTTTCGTCTAATTGGCTTTGAATCAATCCGGCACTAATACCAAAAGACAATTGATTTAAATCAATTTCATCTCTTGAAAACATAAGATGATAAGCATACGTTAACTTAACCCCTTTTTGAGAATGATATCCATTTTTATCATTAAAAAGAATAATCCCAGCTCCTGCTTTTTCTCCCACTCGTCCATTAAAACTAAGCGTTTGAAGTTCCGGTGCATCTTCCTGACTAAACCATTGCTTACGAGCTGTAAGTCTAATTTTTGCACAGTTAGCAGCCCCAGCCATTGAAGGATGAATCAAATAGTAATTATCCGATAGATAATCAGAATAAACAGCAACCCCTTCTTGTGAAAAAGAATATTGATACACAAAAAATAGAATTGCAAAAAATTTAATTTTGTTATACATAGAAATACTATTATATAAAAATGATTGCTGACTCAATGAAAGGTATAAATACCTTGTTAATAACTAAATTATTGTTAATTTATTTTATTAAAATTCAAATATAGCTATTCGTAGAAAATAACTTTACTAAATTTGTAAAAATTTACTACAATCATGACAAAAGTTAGCATAAAAGAAACACAAAACCCCACGATATTAAAATTTGAATTTGCAGATTTTATCACTCAAAATGAGAGTTTTGAATTCAAAAACATAGATGAAGCAAAATCATCGCCTCTTGCCCAACAACTATTTTATTTACCATTTGTAAAAACAGTTTATATCTCCGGAAACTTCATTGCTATTGAGAAATATAGTATTGTGGAATGGGAAGATGTGAAAGATGCCGTAGCAGAACAAATAGAAAAATTTGTAAACGATGGTGGAATAATCATTACCCCGGACGAAAACAAAACAAAAAAACAGCCTATCACCGTTTACGGAGAAACAACTCCTAACCCAGCAGCTTTAAAATTTGTGGTGAGCCGAATGTTGACCAAAAATGCAATTGAATTCAAAAACATTGATCAAACTGCTGCTTCGCCATTGGCAAAAGAACTATTCAAATTTCCTTACGTAAAAGAAATTTTCATTGACGAAAACTACATTTCCGTAACCAAATATGAAATCAATGAATGGCAGGAAATCACCTTAGAAATAAGAAGTTTCATTAAGCAATATATCGAAAACGGAGGTACTGTTTTAGATGAAAATTTCATTGAAGCGGTAACCGCTCAAGAAAATACTAAAGCAAAAGAATTTGACAATCTAGATGTTACCTCTCAACAAATCATCAACATATTAGAAGAATATGTAAAACCTGCTGTACAAGCTGACGGAGGTAATATAGCGTTTGACTCTTATAACGAAGCTGACAAAACCGTAAAAGTAATTCTTCAAGGAGCTTGTAGCGGCTGTCCTTCATCAACATTTACTTTAAAAAGCGGTATAGAAAACATGTTGAAAAGCATGTTGAACGACGAAGGAATTAAAGTGGAAGCCATAAATGCATAAAAATATAAATTACTGACAATGTTATAGTTATATTAAAATAGCCTTTAATTTTAAATAAAATAGGTACATTTAATCTTTAACTTAACAAATAGAAATTATGTCAGTATTAAAAGTAATTGAAGTACTTTCCAGTTCAGATATAAGCTGGGAAGATGCAGCTCGAAAAGGAGTTGCAAAAGCAGCTAAATCCGTAAAACACATACGTTCTGTATACATTAAAGACCATAGTGCAACCGTAAGTGGAGGTGAAATCACAGAATATAGAGTAAACTTAAAATTGACTTTCGAACTCGAATAGTTTAATTTGAACAAATTAATTTAAGCGTTTCATTTGAGACGCTTTTTTTATTTATAATTTATTTTTAGAAGCTGTTTCCAGTTATTCGTTTCAA
>JBJOQF010000145.1:0-24179 GCA_046050185.1 Bacteroidota bacterium | reverse complement strand
CTTCTCCAACTCCTGAAATTGCAATTGAAGCTTTGAGTATTTTTCCTAAAAGTGATGATTTTACAAGTCTTTAAAAGAGATTAAATACCAAGACTAAATTATTTCATCATATGAAATTGCTTCTGTTTTATCAAGTCCAAAATTAAAAGGTATAAAGTCAGCTGTAATAGGATTGCATTCTATTTTCATGAATGTACAATTAATATCCCCAAAATAACTGGCTACAGCCACTTCTGAAGCATCTTTCCCATTTGCTATTTTTACTAATCCATTAGCAACAGCTAATTTAGTTGGATCAAAAAAGAGCCATTGTCCACCAATATATGCTTCAAAACAAGCATGAAAATCTGGTGGATTAAGATTATAGGCATAACCTGTAAAATAACGTGCCGGTATATCTAAAGCTCTACATAATGCAATTCCTAAATGTGCAAAATCTTTGCAAACACCTTCTTTTTGGAGGAGCGTATCGCATGCTGAGGTACTTGAATTAGTAACACCTGTTTTGTATTCAATAGTTCTGAATATCCATTCATTTATGGCTTTTACTTTAACATATTCATTAGGTAAAAATCCAAATTCCTTAGTGGCAAATTCTAACAATTTATCTGACTCACAATGCCTGCTAGGAGAAATAAAAGGCAATACTTCGTTGTCCAAATTTATAATTGGTATCGATTTCAAAAGCACTTTTTCATCATAAATTGTATAGCGAACAGCTACTTCTGCTTGGTAAATTATTTTAAAAAAAACACCTTGCTCCACCTCCATTTTTACAAACCGTGTACCTGAATTTTTCAAAGTAAATTCCTCAAACTTTATGGATGGAGTAACAATAATAGATTCTGAAATGATTATTTGGCTCGCTGATTTTGCTGCCTGTATATTAAATACAAAGGTAGTTGGAGAAAATACTTCGTATGATAATTCACTGTATACTTTAAATTTCATCTTGTAAATGTACCCATTTGCAATTAGCACAGGATATGATTGTTTGATTTATTCTCAACGGGTATTCGCTTTTATCAGATTCTTAAATCCGATAGAATCTACTTATACAATTCCAAAAAAGTGATACTTTTTTTTATACTTTTATAAACTAAACAACAATTAACTTCGTAGTAGAAAAATAAAATATGAAAACAACAAAATTACTATTCCTAATGGTTTTTGCCTTAGCCATTACCAGCTTTAAAACAATAAATTCCGATTCTAAAATCATGGTTCAATCTAGGGAATTCTACCAACTCAAAACATATATTTTGAATACGGATCAGCAAGTACAAACGACTGACAAATTTTTGAAAGAAGCCTATTTACCAGGATTAAAAAAACTGGGAATTAAGAACATTGGTGTTTTTAAACCAAAACCAAATGCAACTGATACGTTAAAAAAGATTATAGTGTTAATTCCATTTTCATCCCTGTCACAATTTCTTGGATTAGACGAAAAACTGGCCAAAGACAAAACGTATTTGGCTGCCGGAGCTGATTATTTAAATGCAACTTATAAGCAAGCGCCTTATGCCCGCATCGAATCAGTCCTATTGAAAGCATTTGCTGACCATCCCATTATGACTACTCCCACTTTGAATAGTCCCAGAGAAAACCGCGTATACGAATTAAGAAGTTACGAATCAGCAACCGAAGCTATTTATAGAAATAAAGTCGATATGTTTAATGCCGGTGGAGAAATAAAACTCTTTGACCGCCTTGCATTTAATCCAGTTTTTTATGGCGAAGTGATTTCGGGTGCCAAAATGCCAAACTTAATGTATATGACCAGTTTTTCGGATAAAGAAAGTCGAGATGCACACTGGAAATCCTTTGTAGATTCACCAGAGTGGAAAGGTCTAATCGCTATGGAAAAATACAAAAACAATATTTCCCATATAGACATTACTTTTTTATACCCAACGGACTACTCTGATTATTAATCATTCTGATTCCTGAAAATTTACAAAAACTACAACCCTAAAAAAGTTGTAGTTTTTTTTTATAGTTTAAATAAAAATCATTCATTTAACAACTTTACTTAAATGAAAATAAGCACTTTAAGTAAGATAAAACCATTAAATTTAAGTATCTTTATTTCTATATACAGCTATGGAAACTCTCAATCATTTCTTCAAACTTGCGGCTGGGATTGGTTTATTTCTTTTTGCCATGTACCTGCTAGAGGAATCTTTAAAAAATCTTTCGGGGCGGAGTTTCAAACTTTTTCTGCAACGCATTACCAAAAATAAAATTGGGGCTGTTGCAGGTGGTGTAATCATAACGGGAATTCTTCAAAGTAGTTCTATGGTTACGCTGATGCTATTGGCTTTTGTAGGTGCAGGGGTTTTCAGTATGCGAAATGCTATGGCAATTATTTTAGGTGCAAATCTGGGAACAACAGTTAATAGTTGGCTAATTGTCAGTCTTGGTTTTAAAGTAGATATTGAAGTAATTGCGTATCCGGCAATATGTTTAGGAGGTATATTTCTTATCCTTTTTGGCAATCGCAAGTCAATGAAATATCTTGCCTACTTTCTTTTTGGTTTCGGTTTACTATTCATTGGTCTTTCCTTCATGAAAACGGCCATGGAATCGCAGGTACAAGATTTTGATTTTTCAAAATATGTCGAAATGCCTAAAGTTATTTTCATACTCATTGGTTTTCTAATTACTCTTATTGTACAATCCAGCTCTGTAACCATGGCACTTACACTCAGTGCGCTACATGCAGGAGCTATCAGTTTTCCTATTGCTGCTATAATTGCGCTAGGTTCAGAAACAGGTACTATTATTAAAATCGTATTGGGAGCGATAGGTGGCAATGCTTCAAAAAAACGAATCGTTCTTGGTAATTTATTTTTTAATATTTTCATTACAGCATTGGTTTTTCTATTTCTGAATCCAATTCTTTTTTTAATTACAGATGTTTTAAATATAAAAGACCCGTTAATTGGGTTGGCAACTTTTTCCAGTCTAATTAATTTTTTAGTTATTCTGATTTTTTTCCCAATACTCAATTCATTTACAAAGTTTTTAGAACTCTTTTTCAAAGATACCGATGCAGCTACAGTGGCTTTTATAAGTAATGCTACACTCAAAGAACCTGAAACTGCCCTTGATTTACTCCGTATGGAGACAAAATATTTCATCCATAATTCAATGTTATTCAATCTGGAATTATTCAAGATTGACACCTTACTGCTTCGGGAAAATATTAACTTTAAAACTATCAATGAAAAAAGAAATTTCTTTTCGAAAACCATAGCAGAAAAATATGAATACCTAAAGCAATTACAAGGTGAGATTCAGGCATTTTATTTAGATCTACGAACAAAATTAGAAGGAGAACAACAAGCGGAACTTAGTCAACTTATTTCTGCTGTGCGCAGTGCTATGCATTCGGTAAAAAGTGTGAAAGACATTGGCACTAATATTACAAACCTTAGAAATTCATCAAAAGACATCAAGTATAATTTTTTTATTCACCATAAAAAAGAAACTGAAAATCTATATCTTCAGTTGAATGCCTTCCTTTCTGAGGATAAAAAAGCAAGTTTTGAAGAACTGCAACATCTATTTGATTCCATACAAAATAATTATAGCAGCGCTCTCAATACTTTTTACACCGAAGCCGTAACTGCACCTATTGAAAAAATTGACATAACGACTGTCATTAACTTCAACAGAGAACTTTTCACTTCAAATAAAGCGATGCTTATGGCTGTAAAAGAAATTGTATTAGAAGAAAAAGAAGCGGAATATTTTAATGAGATTCCTATTTATAAAACCTAATGCATAAAAAATTTGATTCATTTTCTATTAAAAAAGTAATAGAATTGTTTTAGGCCACTTTAATCCAAAATTCCACAACTTTATATCCAAATTATATAAAAAATTTCTGATTTAAATTTTCATCTCTGTGTTTAATTCAATTAGACTTTAAATTGCTTTTCTAGTCTAAATTGGGTAAATTTAGACCTAAATCAATACCTTTTGAAAAAATACTTACAAAAGAGTTTTAAAATTTCCCTTTGGATAATAGAAACTATAATCGTATTGTTTTTATTGTTACTTCTTGCTATTCAAATGCCTTCAGTTCAAAATTTTGCAAAAGAAAAAGCGGTAACTTATTTAGAAGGGAAGATTAAAACCAAAGTTTCTATTGATTCCTTAAAAATTGGATTTCCAGAAAAAATAATATTAAAAGGTGTTTATTTTCAAGATCAAAAAAAAGACACCCTTTTAGCCGGAGAGCGATTAGCGGCTGATATTAGTTTGTTGCAATTGATGAATAACAAAATAGAAATCAACTCCCTAGAATTAGAAAGCATTACTGCCAATTTAAATAGAAATTCCAAAGCAGTATTTAATTTTGAATATATCATCAAAGCTTTTGCTTCGCCAGAGAAACAAAAGAGTGATTCACCTCCAATGCAATTTTCTGTAAAGGAAATTAAGCTAAATCGAATAAAATTTAATTATAATGATGCCGTTACAAAAAATGATTTAAATGCTACTCTAAATCATTTTGAAACATCAATAAAAACGTTTGATTTAGATCAAATGAACTTTGAAATTCCAAAAGCTAAAATTAATGGTTTACGGTTTAAATTAAAACAAGGTTTGGTTCAAATATCCAATAAAACTAAAGTTGCTGTTGCAAAAAATGCTCCGGAATCTATCCTAAAATTAAAGTTGGGTGAAATTGATTTATCCAAAATTGATTTCGATTACCAAAGTGACGAAACCAAGTTATCAACTAATTTTTATTTGAAAAAATTATTAGCAAAAATTGACAAAATTGATTTTAACAATCAATTACTGTTAATAGAAACTATTGATTTGATGGGTGTAGAAGGCGGATTGACTTTTGGAAAACTAGACCAAACAAATACAAAAAAACTTTCTTACGGAGACTCAAACAATTGGGAAGTAAAAGTAAATAAAACTGAATTTAAACGAATTAATTTTCGTTATGACAATAATAATAGTATCGCAACTAAGGAAGGTATCGATTACAATCATTTAGATTTCACTAAATTAAACTTACAAGTTGATGCCTTGAATTACAATCCTGAAAAAATATCCGGAGATGCTAATTCGTTAACATTCAGAGAAAAAAGTGGTTTGAATGTTCAGGCCTTTAATGCTGAATTTTTCTATGGTAGACGAAATGCCTCTCTTAAAAAATTATATTTAAAAACACCTCAAACGGAATTGAAAGATGAAATTCTCATTGGCTATCCTTCAATTGAATCATTGGCTAAAAATCCCGGAGAATTAAGTCTTAGGGCTAATTTGAAAAAAAGTAAATTGGGCGTTAAGGATATTTTGCTTTTTGCTCCCACCGTATCGAAGACGAATCCTTTTATGAGTAATCCCAATGCAATACTGCTTGTTAATGGTAAAGTATCAGGTAAATTAAAAAATCTTGTATTTCCAGCCATCGAAATCAGCGGAATTGGAACCACAAAAGTGGCGGCAAGCGGCAGAATAATTGGTTTACCAGATGTTAACAAAGCCTACTTTGATTTGAATATTAAAGACTTGCAATCCAGTTCGAAGGATTTTAATGACATTTTACCTTCAGGAACGATTCCAAATTCGATTCAATTGCCTTCAAAATTTAGTGCAGTAGGAACTTTCAAAGGAACAATTGCTAATTTTAATACCAATCTGAATTTTGTAAGTAGTTTTGGAAATGCAAAAATCAAAGGCACCTACTACCGCAGCATAAAAAATCAAGATAAATATGATGCCCAAGTAGAACTGACTAGTTTTGAATTTGGGAAATTTATCAAAAACGATTCTATTGGAAAAGTTACTTTGAAAGCCAATATAAAAGGAAGTGGTTCCAATCTAAAAACTGCTACAGCTTCTTTCAGCGGAACTATTCTAAAAGCCTACTATAATAAATATACGTATCAAAATCTGAGCCTAAAAGGAACTATTCGCAACGGAAATTTCAATGCAACCGCTTACGCAAAAGATCCTAATCTGACTTTTGATTTAGTCAGCAGCGGAAGTTTTAGAGACAAATATCCAACTGGAAAATTAAACCTGAATGTTGATATTGCTGATTTGGAAAAACTGAATCTGCATGCTGGTCCAATGAAAATAAGAGGTGTTATAGATGCTGATATTCAATCGGGTAATTTAGATTACCTCAACGGAAATATTAGCGCCAATAACATAAGTATCACTAATACAAAAGAACAATTTGTAATTGATTCTATAAATGTTACAGCAACCTCAACCGCTGAAAAGAATACAATAGTATTGAAATCCCCGTTTTTAGATGGAGAAGTAAATGGGAAATACAAGTTATCAAAAATAGCGACCGCTTTATCTAATTCTGTTGCAAAGTATTATGACGGCAAACCAAATTCAAGAAAAATCGCTGTTGAAAAACAACAATTTGGTTTTGAAATTGGCGTAAAAGACAGTCCAATACTATTGAAACTTATTCCTGAATTGAAAAGTCTTGAACCCATTAACATCAATGGAAGATACAATTCTGTAAACGACTCTATTGTACTGAATGGCACCTTTCCAAAACTAATTTACGGAGAAAACACCATCACAAATGCCGTTTTTAAAGTGGGCACGCGAGAACAAGCGCTTGTTTATAGCATAATTGTAGATGATATTCAAAACAAACAAATTCAATTGCCATACACCAATATTTCTGGGAAAGTGCAAAACAATATTCTGGATTATACGCTACAATTAAAAGATATAAAAGACGTAGAAAGATACTTGATTATAGGAACTTTGCAGGCAACAGACGGAAATAACGAATTAAGTCTAGATCCAAATAACCTGTTACTCAATTATGAATATTGGAAAATAGCTCCAGACAATTTAATTCTTATTGGCAAAAAAGGAATTTACGCTGATAATTTCGAGTTGAGTAAAGATGGAAGCAGTATCCGAATTCAGTCACAGTCTGAAGGAATGAATGCGCCTATCTCCATTGATTTCAAAGATTTTGATATCAAGACCATTACCAGTATGGTTGAAAAAAAGGATTTACAGATGAGCGGTAAAATCAATGGAAACGCATTGGTTAAAAATGTAAATACAAAACCCCTTTTTACTTCCAATTTAAATATTGAAAATTTTACTTTCAAAAAAGATACTGTAGGTACCATTAGTATAAAAGTCAATAATGCAATTGCAAATAGATATGATGCTGATATTTCGATTACAGGCCAAGGAAATCAAGTCAATTTAGACGGAAATTATAAAACAACTGACAGCTGTTTTGATATGAATCTGGCAATTGAAAGACTGAATTTAAAAAGTATTCAGGGGTTTACTTTGGATAATATTAAAGAAAGTACCGGATTTTTCAGTGGAAATTTCAAAATCACAGGCAATACAACGCAGCCCAAAGTAATTGGAGAATTACAATTTAATGATATTGGTTTCAAAGCAACACAACTTAATTCTAAATTTAAGTCGGCTAATGATAAAATCCTATTTAAAGGCGACGTGATTCTTTTCGATCATTTTATTTTTAAAGATGAAAAAGAGAATGATTTAACTATCAACGGAAAAATCAATAGCGAGAATTTCAGCAATTTTGGTTTTGACTTAGCCTTAGATGCCGATAATTTCAAAGCTATAAATTCAAAAGTCAAAGACAATGATTTGTATTATGGTGAATTATATTTAGACAATCATTTAAAAATAACAGGCAATTTTGATAATCCTAACGTAGAAGGAAATATCAAAATCAATAAAGACACTAAATTCACTATTGTTTTACCACAATCAGATCCATCAATTGAAGATAGAGGAGCAATTATAGAATTTATTGATCAACCTCAACTTCAACTAATTGGAACTATTGTAACCAATGAATTAAATAGTCAATCGGATATAAAAGGAATAGATGCTTCAGTAAATATCGAAATCGATAAAGAGGCTGAATTGTCTTTGGTAATTGACAAAGCCAACGGAGATTTCTTAAAACTAAAAGGCGAAGCGCAATTGAATGGTGGAATTGATCCTTCCGGAAAATCAACTTTGACAGGAAGATACGAATTATCCGAAGGAAGTTATGAAATGAATTTTAATTCCATTAAAAGAAAATTCGACATCAAAAAAGGAAGTTCCATTCTTTGGACCGGAGAACCAACTACCGCCAACATTAGTATTACAGCAATTTATAAAACCAAAGCTGCGCCAATTGATTTAGTAAATGACCAATTAGGAACTGTAACAACCGAAGTTAGAAATACCTATAAGCAAAAAATTCCTTTTGAAACCGAATTAAAAATGACTGGTGAATTGATGAAGCCTGATATTACTTTTAATATTGTTTTACCAGATGGGAATAATAATGTTTCAACTGAAATTATCAATACAACGCAAGCCAAACTGACTCAATTACGTCAACAGCCTGATGAGTTGAACAAACAGGTTTTTGCTTTGCTTTTACTGAATCGTTTCATTGGAGAAAATCCATTTGCAAGTGAAGCTGGGAGAACAAATGTTTCTTCATTAGCCAGAGAAAGTGCCAGTAAAATTTTATCACAACAACTGAATAATCTTGCAGGCGATTTAATCAATGGTGTGGAACTTAATTTTGATTTAAATACTTCTGACGATTATACTACTGGGCAACGAGCAAATAAAACCGATTTGAATGTTGGTATTTCCAAAAAATTACTGAACGATCGATTGAAAGTTACTGTTGGAAGTAGTTTTGGAATTGAAGGACCGCAACAAGTTAATCAGAATGCAAACAATATAGCCGGCAATGTTTCTTTGGATTACCAACTTTCAAAAGATGGAAGGTATAAACTAAGAGCGTACCGTATCAATAAATATCAAGTAGCACTTCAAGGTGAAGTTGTAGAGACCGGAATTGCTTTCATCATTACGTTGGATTACAATAAATTCAAGGAGTTATTTGGTAAAAGTAAAGCACAAAAAACAATTAAAAAATTAAAAAAAGAATTAAAATAAATCAAGTTTTAAATATTCCTTTAGGCACTAAATATTGATAGTGTAATTATTAATCTCACACAATAATGTCCCATAGGGACTAAACCTTTATGGCGAATACTTATACACAAATACATCTTCATTTTGTTTTTGTAGTTAAATTTAGAAATGGAATTATACGCTCTGAATGGAAAGACTCTCTTTATAAATATACCGCAGGAATTATTCAAAATAATAACCATAAATTATTAGCAATTAATGGAATGCCGGATCACATCAATATTTTAATTGGACTAAGACCATCACAATCTATTTCCAATTTAATAAAAGATGTAAAACAAAGTTCTTCAAAATGGATTAATGAAAATAAATTAGTAAACGGACATTTTGAAAGGCAAGAAGGATATGGTGCATTTTCACATAATAAATCACAGATAAACAAAGTAATAAATTAGGAACTCATTCCCAGCTTGTCAGCAGAATTATTATAGGTGCAGGATTTGCTTATGGAAATTCGAATGAGTTACCATTATTAAGCAGTTTTTTATTGGTGGAATCAATAGTTTAAGAGCCTTTCGTGCCCGTTCTATAGGCCCGGGAAGTTATGATGGTTCTGCTATCGTAAGTTCCTTTTTAGCAGACCAATCAGGAGATTTAAAACTGGAATTTAATACTGAATATCGGGCTAAAATCTATGGTTTGGTAAAAGGAGCATTATTCTTAGATGCTGGAAATATATGGCTTATGAACAATAATCCTGAAAAAAACCGGTGCACAATTTTCTAAAAAATTCTTGACTGAATTAGCCGTTGGAGCTGGTGCCGGATTGCGTTTTGACTTTTCTTTTCTTATTCTTAGAACAGACTTGGCATTCCCTATTAGAAAACCCTATTTACCAGAAAGACAACGTTTGGTTTTAAATCAAATCAATTTTGGAAATAGCTCATGGCGAAAAGAAAATTTAGTGCTTAATTTGGCTATCGGCTATCCATTTTAGTCTTGATAAAATTGATTTTTTTCAAAGTCAAAAAATAACATTTTTAAAATATAGATATAAAATTTTATTGAAATTAAATTGGATGGTTGTACTTTTACTATACACTAAAATGAGTAATTAAATAACTCAAAAGCGGTTAAAAAATGAATGCCAGAAAAAAATTATCAACTAAGTTTATGCGTTTTTGGAAACTCCTTGGTCCCGGATTAATAACTGGCGCCAGTGATGATGACCCATCCGGTATTGCTACTTATTCTCAAGCGGGAGCTGCGTTTGGATTGTCAACATTATGGACTGCACTTATTGCGTTTCCGCTTATGGCTTCTATTCAACAAATGTGTGCCAGAATTGGTTTAGTTACTTCACAAGGGTTAACAGGAACTCTCAAAAAAAACTATCCAAGACCAGTTTTGTATCTAATGTTACTTTTTAGTTTCCCTGCTATTGTTATGAATATTGGTGCTGATATTGCAGGAATGGGAGCTGTGGGTAATTTATTATTTCCTGCTATTGATGCCACTTTTTTCAGTGTCGTTTTTACTATTATCCTACTAATATTGATTGTCTATTTGCCTTATCAAAAAATTGCTTCAACGCTTAAATACCTCTGTATTGTCCTTTTAGTCTATCTAATAGTTCCCTTTTTATATAAACAGGATATAACCGAAATACTCAAAGCAACTTTTATTCCTAACATACAATTTAATAAAGAATACATTGGCATTCTTGTGGGGATTCTTGGAACAACTATTTCACCTTATTTATTCTTTTGGCAAGCATCCATGGAAGTGGAAGAAATGAAACACAAGAAAAATCATTTGATGGTCAATAAAAAAATAATTAATGATATGAAGGAAGATGTCGATTTTGGGATGTCTTTTTCTGGTTTGGTCATGTTCTTTATTATTCTTACTACCGGAACTGTTTTATTTAAAAGTGGAATTCATCAAATCGAAACTGTAGAACAAGCGGCAATGGCATTGAAACCATTAGCAGGCAATTCAGCATACCTACTTTTTGCTATTGGAGTTATAGGAACAGGTCTTTTGGCTATTCCAGTTTTAAGTGGTTCCCTTTCTTATATTATCACCGAAACTTTTGGTTGGGAACAAGGTTTAGATAAAAAATTTCATGAAGCCAAAGCATTTTACATTGTCATTGCAATATCACTTATATTAGGTTTGTCGTTGAATTATATTGGTATTTCACCAATAAAAGCACTCTTATATACCGCAATTCTTTATGGTCTAACTGCACCAGTATTAATTGCTATTATTCTTCATATTTCAAATAACAAAAAGGTAATGGGAGAATTTACTAACGGAAGAACCTCAAATATTCTTGGTATTTCGGCATTCATTATTATGACAGTGGCAGCGATGACTTTAATTTACTTGCAAGTATCCGATAATTAAAATTGAATTTATTTAGTGTTTTTAAAAAATTAAATTAAACTCAATAAAAAACCACAAAAAACACAATTAATTGAACAATAATTAAAATTTATTCTTAATTATATTAAATCTTTATTATTAACCTCATTGACCTTCCAAGAATTAGTACATTCAATTATATTTGCATTAATAAAAAAGCACCAAAAAAATTATGGAAGAATGTATCTCTGTTTTTGATATGCTTAAAATCGGTGTTGGACCCTCCAGTTCTCATACACTTGGGCCTTGGCGTGCAGCAGAACGTTTTCTTGAAGAATTGAGAGATGAAAACATAATCCATAATGTAACTAAAGTAAAAGTAGATTTATACGGCTCTCTTTCACTTACAGGAAAAGGTCATGCAACTGATTTGGCAATTATGCTAGGTTTAAGCGGAGAAGATCCTGAATATATTCCAATCTCAAGTATCGATAAAATTATAAAATCAATAAAGGACAAAAATGAAATCAATCTTGGGAATGAAAACCAAATTCCTTTTCATTTTTCAGAAGCTATTGTTTTCAATAAAAACTTCCTTTCTTTTCATGCTAATGCTTTGACTTTTACAGCTCACATAGATCATAATAAAAAATATATTTCAACCTTCTACTCTATCGGTGGCGGATTTGTTGTCAAAGAAGAACGTATCAATGCCAAGAAAAAAATTGCCATAAAATGTGCTTTTCCTTTCCCAATCGATAAAGCAACTGAACTTTTGGACTACTGCACAAAAGAAAATAAAAAGATTTCAGAAATTGTTTATGAGAATGAAAAATCGATGCGTTCTGAAGAAATAATCCATCATGAATTAATACGCATTTGGAATACAATGTTAGAATCTATGTATATTGGTTGTCATTCTGAAGGAATTTTACCTGGAGGATTACATGTTCGCCGTCGAGCGTTTGATATGCACCAAAACCTCATTGGCTTAGCAAACTATGATTCTCCTCAAACTTGGCTGGAAGAAATCAGAAAAACAGAAGTGAAATTTCGGCAAATCCTAAAGTGGGTGAGCTGTTTTGCACTTGCTGTAAATGAAGTAAATGCTGCTTTAGGACGTGTAGTTACTGCTCCAACTAACGGAAGTGCAGGCGTTATTCCAGCTGTTTTAATGTATTATTTAGTTATCGAAAACCATAATGCTGATGAAAAAGAAATCAAGCAATTCCTTATGGTAGCCAGCGAAATAGGAAGTATTTTCAAAAAAGGGTCTACTATTTCAGCAGCAATGGGTGGTTGTCAGGCAGAAATTGGCGTTTCTTCATCAATGGCTGCTGCTGCTCTATGTGAATTAATGAGAGGAACTCCGGAACAGGTTTTAATGGCTGCCGAAATTGCCATGGAACACCATCTTGGTTTAACGTGCGATCCTATTGGAGGATTAGTCCAAATCCCTTGTATCGAAAGAAATACAATGGGAGCTATAAAAGCAATTAATGCTGCCGAATTAGCATTAGAAACAGACCCTAAAAACGCAAAAATTCCTTTAGACAAAGTAGTTGATACCATGTGGCAAACTGCCAAAGACATGAATAATAAATACAAAGAAACCTCCGAAGGCGGATTAGCAATTGCTGTCAATATGGCCGATTGTTAAAAAAATATTGAGTATTCTGTCGTAGTTTTACATTAACTGAAAACCGAGACTGAACACCCAATACTGAATACTCATTTTTAAATCTTTTTTCTTTCTAATTCAAGTTTAAGAATAGGTTGGTATACGAAAGGTATCTCTTCAATTTCAACATCACTTTTATCCAATCCAAATGCTTTAGTGTCCGAAAGGGACCAGTTTTTAAGCATATAATAAGAATTCAACAGTAAGGCATCTTTAACAGCAAATTCATTTTCGACAGAAAGGAATTTTTCTAAAATAATGAATTTGAAATCAGGTTCGGCATTGTATTTTGTAGAACCGTCCGGACGAATATGCAAATTCAATTCTTTATTTTGAACCAGATTTTGAACAATTTTCTTGAAATACAATTCAACCTTTGGCTGGATTCTAAAACCAATGTTCAAAACAATTTTGATGACTTTGTCGTCTAACAATTCAATTACTTCATAATTTAGAGTAAAAGGATCATTGGTTCTGTTGATATGAAAAAACCAGTAGACATCAGCCCTTTTTGGCTTTTTGGAAAAAATAGATTTTAATATTTTTTCTTCCACTTCATAATTTCTATCCGCCTTAGACAAATAAATCAAATGTGTGGAGTATTTTGGAATACTCATATCATTGCTTAGTTCTTGAAGTTGTTGCGTATGCTCGGATAAATTGGTGAACTTTAGAAATTTATTATTAATTTTTCTTGCGAAAAACCAAGTATACATAGTCATAAAAATGAAAAGCTCAAAAAACAAGAACATCCAACGTTCTTTAATTTTTACAATATTGGCAATAAAAAAAGCAATTTCAATAATTCCAAAAACAGTAATAATTATGGCTATCAAAACCCTATTCATTTTTTTGATATAAATCAAATAATAATTCAAAAGTACAGTAGTCATTAGCATGGCAATGGTAATCGAAAATCCGTAAGCTGCTTCCATATTGGAGGAGTTTTTAAAATATAAAATCATCAAAATACAGCCTGCCCAAAGAATTGTATTTACTGAAGGAATGTATATTTGTCCTTTCAAATTGGTTGGATTTCGCATGGCAACTCTTGGCCAAAAGTTAAGTGACATCGCTTCATTTATTAATGTGTAAGAACCGCTTATCAAAGCTTGAGAAGCTATGATTGCAGCAAAAGTAGCGATGATAACACCTGAAAAAAGGAACCATTGAGGCATGATGGTATAAAAAGGATTTCTTCCTTCAAGAAATGTATTTCCTTGCGTCATAAGCCAAGATGCCTGACCTAAATAGTTCACGACTAAAGCAATTTTAACAAAGATCCATGTAATCCTGATATTCTTTTTTCCACAATGTCCCAAATCCGAATACAAAGCCTCTGCTCCGGTTGTACATAAAAACACTGCTCCCAACAGCCAGAATCCATGAGGATATTCAACTAGCAATTGATAGGCATACATTGGGTTTAATGCGGACAAAATAGCAGGATGATCCAGTATCTGTATAAATCCTAAAACAAAAAGCATCAAAAACCAAACTACCATAGCCGGACCAAAAAAGAAACCTACTTTTTGGGTTCCAAATCGTTGAAAAAAGAATAATCCAGATAAAATTATAATCACAATGGGAAGTGTTGGAATGCCAGGAACCACATCTCCCAAACCTTCCACTGCAGAAGCTACGGAAATGGGAGGTGTAATAATTCCATCTGCCAAAAGTGTTGTGGCTCCAAGTATTGTTGGAATAACTAATTTACCTTTTCCAAACCGTTTTACCAATGCATAAAGCGAAAAAACACCACCTTCGCCATGATTATCTGCCGAAAGTGTCAAGAAAATATATTTGAATGTAGTTTGAAATGTAAGTGTCCAAAAGATACAGGAAATACCACCGTAAACCAGCAGTTTTGATATTTCTCTTTGCCCAATAATGGCTTTCATAACATATAACGGACTGGTTCCTATGTCACCATAAATAATCCCTAACGCCACTAAAAGCGATGCGGCACTGACTTTTTGAATAGTTGATTTATTCATTTTAATTTAAATTTTTAAGATTGTAAAACGTATTAATTATTAGACAATAGAAATCCTTATCGTGATGTTTAGAACATACAATTCAATGATTTTTTTGTCGTTTTTGATTATTGCTTAAAGCAGATTACTCAAAGCATGGTGAATTTTAGCTGGTGTTAAAGCGATAACCAACTCCGGATTCTGTGATTATAAATTTAGGTCGGTTTGGGTCTTCTTCAATTTTTTTACGAAGTTGTGCCACAAAAACACGCAGGTATTGTGTTTGGTCTGAATAACTGTTGCCCCAAACTTGTTTCAGCAAATACTGATGCGTAAGTACTCTACCTTCATTTTTAACCAAAATGGAAAGCAAATTATATTCAGTAGTTGTTAATTTTAGGATTTCATTTTTTAACTTGACAATTCTCGAAGTAAAATCAATCGAAATTTCTCCAAACTCAACAATTGGTTCATTTTCATCTTGGTTTAAATTCCTTAAAGCGGTGCGAATTCTAGCTAATAATTCTTGGGTTCTAAATGGTTTTGCCAAATAATCATTGGCACCATTATCGAGTGCTTTTACAATTTCTTCTTCGGTGTTTTTTACGGTTAAAATCAAGATGGGCTTTTTATACCATTCTCTCAATCTTTTTAAAACTACCTGTCCATCTTCGTCTGGCAAACCTAAATCCAAAATGATTAAATCCGGCTGATGATTTGCTGCAAGGGATATACCTTCCTTTCCATTTACAGCGAAAATAGTTTTATATCCGTTAGAATCTAAAGCAATTTCGAGTAGTTTCCTAATTTGGATTTCGTCGTCTATGATTAATATTTCGGCTGAATTATTCATTTGAAATGGCTGCTGTATTCATTACTAATGTTGGGAAATATATTTTAAAAGCGGAACCGCCTTCTTCTTTATTTTCTAAAGTTATTTTACCATTTTGGGCTTCAACAAAACCTTTTACAATAGACAATCCTAATCCAGTTCCTCCAGTTTTAGAATTTTGCAATCTGTAGAATTTATCAAATACTTTATCTATTTCAGCTTCTGGGAAACCGTTTCCATCATCGGAAATAGTGATGACACACGGAATTAATTTATCTGGATTATATTCAAAATCAATATCCGGATTATATTCTACTTTGATTTCTATTTTAGCTCCTTTTGGAGTGTACTGTGAAGCATTAAAAACCAAGTTGTAAATAATTTGTTCCATCAAACCGTAATCCAATTTGAAAAGCGGTAAATTTTCATCGGCAACAACAACAATTTTATGAAATTGCAGATCATCCTTCAAACTATCCAGAACATTATAAACCAATTCTTTTAAATCACACCAATCCATTTTTGGTTGTATTACTCCCGATTCTAATCTGGACATATTCAATAAATTCTCTACTTGATGATTCAGTCGCAAAGATGCTTTTTCGATTTCTGAATATAATTTTTGTTTATTTTCCTCAGAAATAGTTAACGTTTTACTTTGTATCGTATCTATGGAACCCATAATTGTAGAAATGGGAGTCCGTAATTCATGTGATAATGAATCTAATAAAGCATCGTATAGCTTCATTGTATTTATCCTGAGTTCTTTTATTTGCAATATTTTTTCGGCTTTTCTAATTCTATAGGTCAAAACTCCGTTGATAAGTGCAATTAGAAAGAATAAAAACAATAATAAAGAATCTTCGGCATTACTGATATGAAATGTATAATAGGGTTTCAAAAAGAAAAAATTCATGATTAAGGCACTTAAAATAGCACTTAACAATACTGGCAAAATATCTAAAAATGTAGCTAATAAAGAAACTACAACCAGCAATAAATAACCCACAATTTTGTAATCCAAATAATCTCTTGTGAACAAACATAGTGAAGCAACTATGCTTACTGACAATACACATATTAGGTATTGATTTTTTGCTTTTATTTGACTTAAAATACTTTTCACAACTATCTTTCTTATTAACACTACAAAGTTAAATGATATGTTGTAAGTATTTTATAATATATCTGAACAAGACATAAAGATTTTATAAAGATACTTTGTTGATTCCCTAAAAAACAAACAATCTAAGCCACTTAATAATTCAATTTCATTACTTTTACAGCCTCAAATCGTATTTTTTAATACTTAAAATAGTAAACTGTAATGTCTGTAGCAAAAAAAGATTACAAAAGAATAACAACAAAGTCATTAATTGAAATGAAAGCTAATGGAGAAAAAATTTCCATGCTGACCGCTTATGATTATACGATGGCTAAAATTGTTGATACTGCTGGAATGGACGTAATTCTTGTTGGTGATTCGGCTTCAAATGTAATGGCTGGACATGAAACGACTTTGCCTATCACTTTAGACCAAATGATCTATCATGCATCCTCTGTTGTAAGAGCAATAGAAAGAGCTTTGGTTGTGGTTGATTTACCTTTTGGAAGTTACCAATCGGATCCAAAAGAAGCCTTACGTTCTGCTATCAGAATCATGAAGGAAAGTGGTGGACATGCAGTAAAACTGGAAGGTGGAAAAGAAATCAAAGATTCTATCAAGAAAATATTAAATGCAGGGATTCCAGTAATGGGACATTTAGGTTTAACCCCACAATCTATATATAAATTTGGAACCTATACGGTTCGTGCCAAAGAAGAAGAAGAAGCACTTAAATTAATGGAGGATGCCAAATTACTTGAGAAACTAGGTTGTTTTGCCATCGTTATCGAAAAAGTTCCTGCAGATTTAGCCAAAAAAGTAGCCAAAAGCATCTCTATTCCAGTTATTGGCATTGGTGCTGGCGGTGGCGTAGACGGACAAGTTTTGGTTATTCACGATATGCTTGGAATGAACAACGAATTCAGTCCTCGTTTCTTGAGAAGATACATGAATTTATACGAAGGAATGACAACTGCAATCAGCCAGTATGTTGCTGATGTGAAATCTAGTGATTTTCCAAATGCTAATGAGCAATATTAATTTAGACTTAAACCGATAAATTTTTAAACCATTAAGCATTAAGTTTAATTATCCAATTCTTAATTCGTTGGGTGTAATTATTTTTTACCACATACATAGAATTTATAGTGTTTGAAAAAAGTTTGATAGAAGTTCTACTTTTCCCATAGTCAATCTATGGTCTATGTGGTTCAATTTTTATTTAAGCAGAATTACACTCAACGGTTAATTCTTAATTTCTTAATAGTTTTAATTTTAAAGAGAAATACAAACTTAATTTTTCTTAATACCTTAATGGTTCAAACATAAAAATGAAAATAATTTCGAATAAAAATAACCTCCAAATTCTTCACGAAGACAACCATCTTATTGTGGTCAATAAACGTGTAGGTGATATTGTACAAGGCGATAAAACCGGCGACAAACCTTTGAGTGATGTTGTCAAAGAATATATTAAAGATAAATACAATAAACCAGGTGAAGTCTTTCTGGGTGTGGTACATCGTTTAGACAGACCTACAACTGGAATAGTCGTTTTTGCCAGAACAAGTAAATCCTTAACCCGAATGAATGAATTGTTCAGCAATCGAGAAACTCAAAAAACATATTGGGCCATCGTCAAAAACAAACCTTCAAAAGACGAAGATAAGCTCGTTCATTATATAAAAAGAAACGAAAAAAACAACACTTCCAAAGCACATAGTAAAGAAGTTCCTGAAAGTAAATTAGCCAGTTTAGATTATAAAATATTCAAGGAGCTCAATAATTATTTTGCATTAGAAATCAATCTCCACACAGGAAGGCATCATCAAATCAGGGCACAACTTTCTGCTATAGGTTCGCCAATAAAAGGGGATTTAAAATATGGTTTTGACCGCAGTAATCCTGATGGCGGAATCCATTTACACGCTAGAAAATTAACATTTATCCATCCAGTTACGAAAGAAGCCATAACAATAACCGCTCCTACTCCATCCGATTCAATCTGGGAAGCACTATGATTTTTTTATAAGAATAATTCATTATGTAAATTATAAAAATTAACTTGCATAGCACTAAATAAATTGTGCGTGTCTAATGAATTATAAAACAACTATAGGATTTAGAAAAGAAACCTTAATAAAGTTACTAAATGTAATTATTATTCATGAAAATGAAATTATTCAAGCTTTACATGATGATTTCAGAAAACCGGCTTTTGAGGCGGTACTCACGGAAACTAATTATGTGCTTTCTGAATTAAAAGACACTATAAAGAATTTGCATAAATGGGCTAAACCTAAAAAAGTATTTCCTTCCATTCTTAATTTCCCATCGACTGATTATATTTATAAAGAACCTTACGGCAAAGTATTAATTATAGCACCTTGGAACTATCCATTTCAATTGGCTCTTTGCCCTTTAATTTCTGCTGTAGCCGCCGGAAATCAAGTGGTTCTAAAACCCTCTGAACTCACTCTAAAAACATCTGAAATAATTGCAAAAATTATTCAACTGACATTTGATATAAATCATGTAGCAGTTATAGAAGGTGGAGTTGAAGTAACACAGAATCTGCTTTCACAACGCTGGGATTATATCTTTTTTACAGGAAGTGTTCCGGTAGGCAAAATTGTTGCAAAAGCTGCCGCCGAAAACTTAACTCCCGTAACACTGGAACTTGGGGGCAAAAACCCTTGTATTATCGATGAAACTGCCAATTTAAAACTCGCAGCCAAAAGAATTGTTTGGGGGAAATTTATAAACGCTGGCCAAACCTGTATTGCACCCGATTATATTTTGATTCAAAAAAACATGAAAAGCCATTTTTTGGAATTCATGAAAGAAGAAATTACAAAAGCATACGGTGAAAACCCAAAATTATCTCCCGATTATGCCCGAATTATAAATCAAAAAAACTGGCTTCGGCTAGTCAATATGATTGAGGAAGACAAAGTCATTTTTGGAGGCCAGACTGAAATTGAAAATTGTTACATATCTCCTACTATTATAGATGAATCAAGTGTTGACAGCCTGATTATGAAAGAAGAGATTTTTGGTCCTTTACTTCCTATTGTTTCCTATGAAAATGAAACCGAAATAAATGCTATAATCTCTAAATACGAGAAACCTTTGGCTTTATATATTTTTACTGAAAATCATTCCTTTGCACAAAAAATTATTCAAAAATATTCTTTTGGTGGTGGCTGTATCAATGACACGGTAATTCACTTTTCTAATAAAAGATTACCTTTTGGAGGTGTTGGCCATAGCGGAATAGGCGCTTACCATGGTAGTTTAAGTTTTGACACTTTTTCACATAAAAAAGGAATTGTAAAAAAAGCAAATTGGTTAGATTTACCCATGCGTTATGCGCCTTACAATGATAAATTAAAAACAATTAAAAAATTATTAAAATGGTTGTAACCAATGAAAAATCAGTAAGTGAAGCGATTAAATACCGCCGATCTGTTCGGGTTTTTAAAAATGAACCCATTGATGCTCAAAAAGTAAAAGAATGTATTCAATTAGCAACACTTGCAGCTACAAGCAGCAATATGCAACTTTGGGAATTTTATCATGTTGTTTCTCCTGAAATTATACAAAAAATAACAAAAGCAAGTTTCAATCAAAATGCAGCAAAAACAGCTCAACAAATGGTTATTGTTGTAGCACGAAAAGATTTATGGAGAAAAAGACAGCAATCAAACATCAATTATTTAAAATCGATGTATGGAGACAAACCAGAATCTACTTACTCAAAAAGAGAAAAATTTGCTTTGAATTATTATCAAAAAATTATTCCAACACTCTACTTTGATTTTCTGGGAATCATTGGAATAATAAAATTTATTGCTTTTCAAATCATTGGAATATTCAAACCTATTTATAGAGAAGTAAGACAAAGTGATATGCGCGTTGTTGCTCATAAAAGTGCTGGACTTGCTGCTCAAAATTTCATGATAAGTATGGCTTCAATAAACTATGACACTTGTCCAATGGAAGGTTTTGATTCCCTAATAATAAAAAAAATATTACATTTACCTTCTTCATCCGAAATAAATATGATTATAGGGTGTGGTCTTCGGGAGGAACAAGGCGTTTATGGAGAACGTTTTAGAATTCCTTTTGAAGAAGTCTATTTTAAACTATAAATACATTCTATTCACCAATAAAAAAATAAACTAAATGATAAAAACTACTAAAGAAAAGATTGAAGAAATAAAAGTCAATGGATACCAATTAGATTTTGGGGATGTATTTAATCATGCCTTTGAAAACTATAAAAAAATAGCACTATATGCCGGTTTAATGATTTTTGTTTTCTCAGTTCTGATAGGTATTTTGATAGTTGGAGTAGCAATTTTTACTTTTGGCGTTTCTATATTAAACGAAAAAACATTAGAAAATATAAAAAATGAAAATTTCACGGGCATTTTTATGTTAGTTTATATAGTTAGTGCAATAGTGTTATCTTGCCTATTAAGTCCTTTTCCAGCCGGATTAATTAAAATGGCATATTGTGGCGAAAAAGATGAGGAATTTAATATTTCTACAATTTTAAGATATTACAAAGCCCCTTATTTCAAGGAACTTATAATTTCTACAATCGTAATTTCAATATTAGGTTCCGGTATATCATCATTGATTGATTATTCTGGAATTAAAATAGTTGGATCATTAATTGCAATGACAGTTTCTTTTTTTACTTTTCTTACAATTCCCCTTATTATTTTTGGTGATTTAAAAGCTTTTGATGCTATAAAATCAAGTATAATAATTGTTTCAAAACAACCAATCGTACTTTTAGGTTTAATTATTGTATCAGCAATAGCATCAATGGTTGGGTTTATAGGATGTTGCATAGGTATATTTTTCACCATTCCTTTTATGTATTCTATGTACTATGCAATTTACGTTTCAATTATAGGAATTGACTCCGAAAATGAGTTCGAATAAATTATTCTAAAACAATAATCTTCTTTAAAAACACAATTAAAAAAAATCAGTTGCATTTTTTTTTAAAAAAATTCCTATATTTCAGATTGTAAAGAAAAAATTCAAAGTTAATTTTTCAAACCTAGCAAATTTATCCTATGGTATCCTACTATAGCTCATTACTATTATTGATTAAACCAAACTTTATTTTTTTAAATAGGTTTAATAATTTTATTCTTTCTAATCATTTTTCATTAATTGATGAGCTGTATATTAGCAATAATTTATTTCGAATTATTGCTCCATTTTTATTTTTATTGATTTTTTTATTGATTTATAAATTTACAAAGATAAAATCTATATTAAATAATAAGTATACAGAGAACAATTCCAAAGAGAGTTCAGAAAGTGAAGAATACCAACTTTATCTTTTATTTTTAGGAATTATAGTTCCTATCTTCGAAATTACTTTCGAAATTTTCAAAGTCAGACATAAAAGTTTGTTGATCGTAAATTGTAGTTTAGGAGCTTTTTTATTATTGGTGTATTTTATTAGTAAAAAATCGTCTTATATATTCCGAAACCTACAACTTATTTTCAAGGTGATTTTTGTGATCTGTTTTGGTTTTATATCCAGGAATTTAATTTATTCTTTACCTGATATTTTACCGGCAATTGCTTTTATAATAGCTTTTTTCTTTTCTTACAGTATTCTAAAACCAATAAAATTGTATTGGTTTTTTGCTATATCTGTTTTTACTTACTTGATTATCATTTTTATTTTTGAATTAGTACCGTTGAATACTGCAATTATGGTATTTAATTATTCTTTGGTAATTTTAGTTGTCAATTATGTAAGACACATGTACTTATTAAACATTAAAGATAAATTTAACTTCACTAATGAAATTGTAAACAAAGGAAATTCACTCTCCTTAGCGAGTAATAAACAGGGGGAAATTATATTTTGCAGTGAAAATATCACTCAAATTTTAGGATATACACCCGAAGAAGTAATGGGATTAGAGTTTTGGAAACTTACTGAAGATACCGAATACATTCGTAAAAAACATCATGGAAATTATATTGACGAGAAGTTATATGTTAGAAAATTAAAATGTAAGAATGGTGAATATAAATACATACAATGGAAGGATACCAAATTTTTAAATGATTTAATCATAGGAATTGGTCAAGATATAACTAATGAAATTCAGATTCAAAATCAATATAAAAACTTAATTCAAACCGCTACTGATATTATTTTTGAAGTAGATGATGATGGTAATTTTACGTTTATCAACGATTTCACTATTAAAGTTTTAGGTTATCAAGAGCATGAGATACTCACGAGAAATTATTCAGAATTCATACGGGAAGATTATATTGATGAAATGATGAGTTTTTATCAAAATTTGGAAGAAAATGAATTTGATTTTCCAACCATCGAAATTCCTTTATTAAAAAAGAACGGTGAAATAATATGGATTTCTCAAAAAGTAATTATTCGCAGAAATGATTTAAACATAGTAATTGGTTACTCGGGTATAGCCAGGGACATAACTATTTTAAAAAACATTGAAACTGAAAATAGAATCCGTCAAGAAAAAAATGAAGAATATAACAAAATAATTAAAAATCTATCTACAACTAATTTTAGCAATTTTGAAAATTTTGAAATTAGTATAAAATTAATACTTGAAGCCACAGCAAAAGGTTCTAAGTGTAATCGAGTTAGTTATTGGAAATATACTGAAGATAAAATTCAATGTGAAAATCTATACTTATTAGACACCAATGAATTTGAAAGAGGTAATATTTTAGAGCAGAAATCGTTTCCTATTTATTTTGAGGTTGTAAAAAATAAAAAACAAATTGTTGCTCCAGATGTTTTTAGTGCATGGGAAATATCAGAATTTGTCGGAAATTATTTTTCGACAAATGACATTAAATCCATGCTTGATATACCCATTTTTACAAATGGTGAACTAATTGGTATCATTTGCTTTGAAATTACTGGAGTTAATAGAAATTGGGATAACGAAGACATCAATTTTGCACGAACAATATCCGATATTATAGCATTAGCAATTGCATCACAAATGCGATATGAAGTGGATAAAAAATTAAAATATAAAAGCGAACTATTATCCGCTATGGCACTTTGCACCGAAAAATTCTTAAATAGTAAAGATATTAACGATATTTTTTCGGATGTTCTTATAATCATGGGAAAAGCGACTAAATCACATAGAGCGTATTACTATGAAAACGATGAAAACACCAATTTGATAAGCCAAAAATACCGATGGATAATCAACA